>JAJZMN010000255.1 GCA_021850345.1 Actinomycetes bacterium
TGTTGCCCCGCTGCTCCATCCCCTCGACCCGGCCACGCCGGGAGGAGAGGTCGCCGATCACGTCCCCCATGTAGTCCTCGGGGGTGACGACCTCGACGGCCATCACGGGCTCGAGGAGGACCGGGTCGGCCATGCGCAGCGCCTTCTTCACCGCCATGGACCCGGCGATCTTGAAGGCCATCTCGGAGGAGTCGACCTCGTGGTACGAACCGAAGGTGAGCGTCACCCGGACGTCCACGGTGGGGTAGCCGGCCAGGACCCCCGAGGTCAGCGCCTCCTGGATCCCGGCGTCGACGGCCGGGATGTACTCCTTGGGGATGACGCCTCCGGTGATCTTGTCGATGAACTCGTAACCGCCGCCGGATCCCGTCGGCTCCACGTCGATCACCACGTGGCCGTACTGCCCGCGGCCGCCCGTCTGGCGGACGTAGCGCTCCTCGACCTTGTCCGCGGTCTTGCGGATCGTCTCGCGGTAGGCGACCTGGGGCTTTCCCACGTTGGCGTCGACGTTGAACTCCCGGAGCATCCGGTCGACGAGGACCTCGAGGTGGAGCTCGCCCATCCCCGAGATGACGGTCTGCGCCGTCTCCTCGTCGGTGCGGACCCGGAAGGTCGGGTCCTCCTCGCTCAGCGCGAACAGGGCCTTGGACAGCTTGTCCTGGTCCGCCTTCGTCTTCGGCTCCACGGCGACGTGGATGACCGGCTCGGGGAACTCGAGCGCCTCGAGCACGATCGGGTGGTTCGGGTCCGAGAGGGTGTCGCCGGTCGAGGTCTGCTTGAGGCCTACGGCGGCGACGATGTCGCCCGCGAAGATCGCCTCCTTGTCCTCGCGGTGGTTGGCGTGCATCTGCAGCAGCCGCCCGATGCGCTCCTTGCGGTCCTTGGTCGTGTTGGTGACGGTGCCGCCCTTGCGCAGCGACCCCGAGTAGACGCGGAGGTAGGTGAGCTTGCCGACGTAGGGGTCGGTCATGATCTTGAACGCGAGCGCGGAGAACGGTGCGCTGTCCTCGGCCGGCCGCTCCTCGGTCTCCTCGGACGACCCTGGCTTCGTGCCGACGGTGGGCGGAAGGTCGAGCGGGCTCGGCAGGTAGTGGACGACCGCGTCGAGCATCGGCTGGACGCCCTTGTTCTTGAAGGCCGAGCCGCAGAGCACCGGGACCACCTCATTCGCGAGGGTGGCGGCGCGCAGCGCGGCGCGCAGGTCCTCTGCGGTGATCTCCTCGTCGGCGAGGAACTTCTCCATGATCGGGTCCGAGTAGTTGGACAGGACGTCGACGAGCTGGTGACGGGCGTCCTCGGCTTCTTGGACCAGGTCGGCGGGCACCTCGACCTCGTCCCATTTCTCGCCCATCCCCTCTTCCCACACGAGCGCGCGGTTCTCGAGGAGGTCGACGACCCCGCGGAACTCGCCTTCGCTGCCGATCGGCAGCTGGACGACCGCGGGGACGGCGTCCAGCCGGTCCCGGATCATCTGCACCGTGCGGGGGAAGTCGGCGCCGACCCGGTCCATCTTGTTGACGAAGCAGATGCGCGGGACGCGGTACTTGTTCGCCTGGCGCCACACCGTCTCGGTCTGAGGCTCCACCCCGGCGACCGCGTCGAAGACGGCCACCGCGCCGTCGAGCACTCGCAACGACCGCTCCACCTCCACGGTGAAGTCGACGTGTCCGGGGGTGTCGATGATGTTGATCCAGGTGTCGCGCCACCGGCAGGTGGTGGCGGCCGAGGTGATCGTGATGCCGCGCTCTTGCTCCTGGACCATCCAGTCCATGGTGGCGGCGCCTTCGTGCACCTCCCCGATCTTGTAGTTGCGACCGGTGTAGTAGAGGATGCGCTCGGTGGTCGTGGTCTTGCCCGCATCGATGTGCGCCATGATCCCGATGTTGCGGGTCTTGGCGAGCGGGAATTCGCGCTGGGGCACGGGGTCAGGCATGGGCGCTCAATTCCAGGAAAAGATCAACTACCAGCGGTAGTGGGCGAAGGCCTTGTTCGACTCGGCCATCTTGTGCAGGTCCTCGCGGCGCTTCACCGCGGCGCCGACGCCGTTCGACGCGTCGAGGATCTCGTTCGCCAGGCGCTCGGCCATGGTCTTCTCCCGGCGCTGGCGGGAGAAGCCGACGAGCCAGCGGATCGCGAGCGTCGTCGCTCGGCGGGGCCGCACCTCGACGGGGACCTGGTAGGTCGCACCGCCGACCCGGCGGCTGCGGACCTCGAGCTCGGGACGGGTGTTCTCCACCGCGCGCTTGAGCACGGTGACCGGCTCGGCGCCGGCGCGCTCCTGGACGATCGTGAGCGCGCGGTAGACGAGCCGCTCGGCCAGCGTCCGCTTGCCGCGCGACAGCACCTTGTTCACCACCTGGGTGACCAGCACCGATCGATAGACGGGGTCGGGCTGGAGATCCCGGCGGGGGGCAGGTCCGTTGCGCGGCATCTCAGGACTCTCTCTTCGCGCCGTATCGGCTACGGGCCTGGCTGCGCTCGCGCACCCCGGAGGTGTCGAGCGCGCCGCGGATGACCTTGTAGCGGACGCCCGGAAGGTCCTTCACACGGCCACCGCGCACCAGCACGATCGAGTGCTCCTGAAGGTTGTGGCCGACACCGGGAATGTAGGCGGTGACCTCCACTCCGCTCGTCAGCCGCACGCGGGCCACCTTGCGGAGAGCCGAGTTCGGCTTCTTCGGGGTGGTGGTGTAGACGCGCGTGCAGACGCCCCGTCGCTGGGGCGCGCCCCTGAGGGCGGGCGTCTTGGTCTTCGACTGCTTGGCCTCACGTCCCTTGCGGACGAGCTGGGCGATGGTGGGCACGCGTGTCCTCTGGTCCGAATGTGAGCGGTGCGCCGCACGGGCCGGCGCCTGGGCGCCGTGCCGCCGTGCAGCACGTCAATGCTACGGCAGCGACATGGCCCCGGCAAGGCGGAGCCGGCGAGGCACAGTCTACCGGCCCGGTTGCCGTGCCGGACGGCCCGGTTGCCGCGGCGGCCTCAGGCCCCCGCGGCCCCCGCGTCCCCTGCTGCGTCGGCGTCGCCGTCCCCGCCCGGGCTCCTGGCGAGCCAGCTCGCGTCGACGGCCGTGTGGCCGTCCTCCGCGCCGCCGGCGCCCTCGGCCCCGTCGCCGCCCATGTCTCGCAACCACGCGGCCAGGTCCTCGGTGCCGGTGTCGCCGCCGCCCCCGCCCACGGCCCAGAAGGGCAGGGCTTCGGCGCCGGGCAGCTCGAGACGGATGTGGCGGTAGTGGTCCATGCCGGTGCCGGCCGGGATCAGCTTGCCGATGATGATGTTCTCCTTCAGGCCGAACAGCTGGTCGCTGCGACCTTCGATCGCTGCCTCGGTGAGGACGCGGGTCGTCTCCTGGAAGGAGGCGGCCGAGAGCCAGCTGTCCGTGGCGAGCGAGGCCTTCGTGATCCCCATGAGCTCGGGGCGGCCCTCGGCGGGGCGCTTCCCCTCCTCCACGAGGTGGCGGTTGACCTCGGCGTAGACCTGGTTGTCCACGCGCTCGCCCGGGAGGAACGGGGCATCCCCCGGCTCGGCGACGAGCACCCGGCGGAGCATCTGGCGGACGATCAGCTCGATGTGCTTGTCGTGGATCGACACGCCCTGGTCCCGGTAGACCTTCTGGACCTCCTCGACCAGGTACTGCTGGGTCTCGCGGATGCCTCGGACCTCGAGGAGCTCCTTGGGGTCCTTCGGACCTTCGACCAGGGCGTCGCCGGCGGCGACCTCTTGGCCGTCGGCCACTTCGAGGTGCGCCCGCGGCGGAACGACGGCCGACTCCTCGGTCCCGTCGTCGGCCACCACGGTGATGCGCCGTCCGGCCTCCTCGTCCTCGATGCGGACGACGCCCGAGTGGCGGGCGAGGACCGCTGCACCCTTGGGGGTGCGGGCCTCGAAGAGCTCGACCACACGCGGCAGGCCGTGGGTGATGTCCTCGCCGACCACGCCACCGGTGTGGAAGGTCCGCATGGTGAGCTGGGTGCCCGGCTCACCGATGGACTGCGCCGCGATGACGCCGACCGCCTCCCCGAGCTCGATCATCCTCCCGGTCGCGAGCGACTGGCCGTAGCAGGCCGCGCACACGCCGTGGCCGGCCTCGCAGGTGAGCACCGACCGGGTGCGCACCCGGTCGACATCGGGGTCGTCCCGGAGCTGGGCCACGATCTCGTCGGAGAGGACCGTGCCGGCAACGACCGTCGAGCCGTCCGAGAGGCGGACGTCCTCGGCGAGCACCCTGCCGTAGGCCCGGGTCTCGAGGTAGCTGCGCCTGCCGGGGCTGTCGGGCTCGACGTTGTCGATCCAGACGCCGCGCGACGTGCCGCAGTCCTCCTCCCTGATGATGAGCTCCTGGGCCACGTCGACGAGCCGGCGCGTGAGGTAGCCCGAGTCGGCGGTCCGCAGGGCGGTGTCCGCGAGGCCCTTGCGTGCGCCGTGCGTCGAGATGAAGTACTCGAGAACCGACAGGCCCTCACGGAAGGAGGACTTGATCGGGCGGGGGATCATCTCCCCCCGGGGGTTCGACACGAGGCCCTTCATCCCGGCGATCTGGCGGATCTGCTGGGCGTTCCCTCGGGCGCCCGAATCGACCATCATGTCGAGCGGGTTGAACGCGAGGCCCGAGAGGGTCTGCTCCATCGCGCGGCCCACTTCCGAGTTGGCGGAGGTCCAGATCTCGATCTCCTTCTGGCGCCGCTCGTCGTCGGTGATGATGCCCCGCTTGAACTGGGTCTCGGCCTTCTCGGCCTCCTTCTCGTAGCGGTCGAGGATCGCCTGCTTGTCGGGCGGCGTCCGCACGTCGTCGATCGAGATCGTGAGGCCGGACTGCGCCGCGTAACGGAAGCCGAGGGCCTTGATCCGGTCGAGGCTCTGGGCCACCACGTGCTTGGGGTAGCTCGCCGAGAGCTCCTCGACGATGGCGCCGATCGGCGTGTTGCGCTTGCCGACCACGTCGTTCACGTACGCGAACCCCTCGGGAAGCGCCTCGTTGAACAGCACGCGGCCCGGCGTGGTCTCGATCGAACGCCGCTCGGCGGCACCGTCTCCGGCCGCACCGTCTCCGGCCGCACCGTCTGCGCCCGCGCCGTCTCCGGCCGCACCGTGTTCATCCCCACCGTCGTCGCCCGCACCGTCTGCGTCGGCGTCGGCAGCCGCCACGGCGGCGCGCGCCCCGGTCCCCGACGCGGCGTCGAGGCGCGCGGCGAGGGACGTCCCGGGCAAGGGCCGCAGGTGGATCTTCGCGTGCAGGGCGACGCTGCCCTCGTCGAGGGCCGCCTGCACCTCGTAGCTGTGGCGGAACGCACGGCCTTCGCCCTTTGCGCCGTCCACCGCGAGGGTGAGGTAGTAGCCGCCGAAGACCATGTCCTGGGTCGGCACCGTGATCGGCCGGCCCGTCGCCGGCGACAGGATGTTGTTCGCCGACAGCATGAGCACCCGAGCCTCCGCTTGCGCCTCCGCGGAAAGGGGCAGATGGACGGCCATCTGGTCGCCGTCGAAGTCCGCGTTGAAGGCGGTGCACACGAGCGGGTGGATCTGGATCGCCTTGCCCTCGACGAGCACCGGCTCGAAGGCCTGGATGCCCAGACGGTGAAGGGTCGGCGCGCGGTTGAGCAGGACCGGGTGCTCCCGGATCACACCCTCGAGCACGTCCCAGACCTGCGGCCGGCGCCGCTCCACCATGCGCTTCGCAGACTTGATGTTCTGCGCGAGCTCGGAGTCCACCAGTCGCTTCATGACGAAGGGCTTGAAGAGCTCGAGGGCCATGAGCTTGGGCAGGCCGCACTGGTGGAGCTGCAGGGTCGGGCCGATGACGATGACGGAACGCCCCGAGTAGTCGACGCGCTTGCCGAGCAGGTTCTGGCGGAACCGACCCTGCTTGCCCTTCAGCATGTCCGAGAGCGACTTGAGCGGGCGGTTGCCCGGCCCGGTCACCGGCCGGCCACGCCGGCCGTTGTCGAAGAGGGCGTCGACGGCCTCTTGGAGCATGCGCTTCTCGTTGTTGATGATGATCTCGGGCGCGCCGAGGTCGAGAAGCCGCTTCAGACGGTTGTTGCGGTTGATGACCCTGCGGTAGAGGTCGTTGAGGTCGGAGGTCGCGAACCGGCCACCGTCCAGCTGGACCATCGGGCGAAGGTCGGGCGGGATGACCGGCACGGCCTCGAGGATCATGGCGCGCGGGTCGTTCACCCGGCGACCGTGCTCGTCCCGGCGGTTGAAGGCGGTGACGATCTTCAGGCGCTTGATCACCTTCTGGCGCCGCTGCGCCGAGAGCGGGCGGCGGCCGTCCGACGCGTCGATCATCTCCCGGAGCTTCACCTCCTCGGCGTCGAAGTCGATCCGGTCGATGAGGCGCTGGATCGCCTCGGCGCCCATACCCCCTTCGAAGTAGTCGGAGTAGCGAAGCTGGAGCTCACGCCAGAGCAGCTCGTCCTCGATGATCTTGCGGGCGTGCAGGCCTCGCAGCTCGTCGAGGGCGCGCTTGGCGAGCTCGATCTCGTCGTCGGCACGCTCGCGCAGCACGCCGATCTCCTTCTCGGCGGCCCGCTGGCGCGCCTTCACCTCGGCGTCGCG
The DNA here is from genome assembly GCA_021850345.1 of Actinomycetes bacterium. The sequence continues at coordinate 6,557 of JAJZMN010000255.1, forward strand.
CGCGCCCTGGGTCTCGAGCTCCTTCAGCTCCTCCTCGAGCGCCTTGAAGCGGCGGTCGATCTCGAGGTCCCGCCGGCGCTCGATCTCGGAGATCTCCTCCGCGAGCTCGGCCTCGAGGTTGGGCAGATCCTCGTGGCGCTTGTCCTCGTCGACCCAGGTGACCAGGTTCGCCGCGAAGTAGATGACCTTCTCGAGCTGCTTGGCCTTGAGCTCCTCACGGGCCTCGGTGCCCATGAGGAGGTAGGCCAGCCAGCTGCGCGTGCCGCGCAGGTACCAGATGTGCACGACGGGCGCGGCCAGCTCGATGTGGCCCATGCGCTCCCGGCGCACCTTGGACCTCGTGACCTCGACCCCGCAACGCTCGCAGATGATTCCCTTGAAGCGCACGCGCTTGTACTTGCCGCAGTAGCACTCCCAGTCCTTGGTCGGGCCGAAGATCTTCTCGCAGAAGAGCCCGTCCTTCTCCGGACGCAGCGTCCGGTAGTTGATGGTCTCCGGCTTCTTCACCTCGCCGTTCGACCACGCACGGATGGAGTCGCCGGTGGCGAGACCGATCCGCAGCTGGTCGAAGGTGTTCACGTCCAGCGCCATTACGAGAAGCTCCTCTCAGCCGCGCGCCGCTCGTCCTCTTCGTCCGATCCTCGTTCCGGCCTGCTGATGTCGATCCCGAGCTCCTCGGCCGTGCGGAACACGTCCTCGTCGAGCTCGTGCATCTCGATCGCCGACCCGTCGTTCGCCAGCACCTCCACGTCGAGGCAGAGGGACTGCATCTCCTTGATGAGCACCTTGAAGCTCTCGGGGATCCCCGGCTCGGGGATGTTCTCGCCCTTCACGATCGCCTCGTAGACCTTCACCCGGCCGAGCACGTCGTCCGACTTGATGGTCAAGAGCTCCTGGAGGGCGTACGCGGCGCCGAACGCCTCGAGCGCCCACACCTCCATCTCCCCGAACCTCTGCCCACCGAACTGGGCCTTGCCGCCGAGTGGCTGCTGGGTGATCATCGAGTACGGACCGGTCGAGCGCGCGTGGATCTTGTCGTCGACCAGGTGCGCGAGCTTCAGGATGTAGACGTAGCCGACCGAGATCGGGTTGTCGTACGGCTCGCCCGTCCGGCCGTTGTACAGCACGGCCTTTCCGGTGGGCTCGATCTGCACGTCGCCCGTCGCCGAGTCGGGATGGAGCCGCTCGAAGAGCTGGCGGATCGTGGGGTGCTTGCCCGCGTCCTCCTCCTCGTCCCAGTGCGCCCCGTCGAATGCGGGGGTCGAGACCCACGTCGCGGGGATCGTGCGGGGACGGGTCTTGCGGCCCGAGCCCGGCCGGCCGCTCGTGCCCGCGCCCTCCTCGGCGGTCACGCCGTCCCAGCCGTGGCGGGCGGCGTAGCCCAGGTGCGACTCGAGCACCTGGCCGACGTTCATCCGGCTCGGCACGCCGAGCGGGTTCAAGATGATGTCGACCGGCGTGCCGTCCGCGAGGAACGGCATGTCCTCGATCGGCAGGATCTTGGAGATCACGCCCTTGTTGCCGTGACGGCCGGCGAGCTTGTCGCCCTCGGAGATCTTCCGCTTCTGGGCGACGTAGACCCGTACCAGCTGGTTGACGCCGGGGGGCAGCTCGTGGGAGTCCTCGCGCGAGAAGACTCGGACGTCGATGACCTTCCCTTCCTCGCCGTGGGGGACCTTGAGGCTCGTGTCACGCACCTCGCGCGCCTTTTCGCCGAAGATCGCCCGCAGCAGGCGCTCTTCGGGCGTCTGCTCCGTCTCCCCCTTGGGGGTGACCTTCCCGACGAGGACGTCCCCGGGGCCGACCTCGGCCCCGATGCGGATGATGCCGCGCTCGTCGAGGTCGGCGAGGATCTCCTCGGAGAGGTTCGGGATGTCCCGGGTGATCTCCTCCGCGCCCAGCTTCGTGTCCCGGGCGTCGACTTCGTGCTCCTCGATGTGGATCGACGTCAGCACGTCGTCTCGGACGAGGCGCTGGGACAGGATGATCGCGTCCTCGTAGTTGTAACCCTCCCAGGGCATGAAGGCGACGAGCAGGTTCTTTCCCAGGGCCAGCTCGCCGTTGTGCGTCGACGGGCCGTCCGCCAGGAGGTCGCCGGTGACGACCTTGTCGCCCTCGTCGACGAGCGGCTTCTGGTTGATGCAGGTGTTCTGGTTCGACCGGCGGAACTTGGCGAGGCGGTAGATCCGCCGTCCGAGCGTCTGGCCGACGCGGTCCTTCTGGCCGGACCGGTACTCGACGACGATCTGGTCGCCGGACACCTCGGTCACCGTGCCCTCGCCTTCGGCCACGATGACGTCCCCCGCGTCACGCGCGGCACGGCCCTCGACGCCCGTGCCGATGTACGGCGCCTCGGGCACCACGAGCGGCACGGCCTGCTTCTGCATGTTGGCGCCCATGAGCGCGCGGTTCGCGTCGTCGTGCTCGACGAAGGGGATCAACGCCGTGGAGACCGACACGATCTGCTTCGGCGAGACGTCCATGAGGTCCACCTCCGCCGGCGGCACGTAGTCGATCTCGCTCGTCGTGCCGTAGGTGGTGGTGCTGACGCCGACGCGCACGCCGGTCCCCTGCGGACCGCGGCGGACGAGCACGCGCTCGTTGGTGAAGCGTCCGTCCGGGCCGATGGGCGCGTTCGCCTGCGCGATGACGTGCTCCTCCTCCTCGTCGGCCGCGAGGTAGACGACTTCGTCGGTGACACGTCCGTCGACGACCTTGCGGTAGGGGGTCTCGATGAACCCGTACTCGTTCACCCGTGCGTAGGTCGCGAGCGCCCCGATGAGACCGATGTTCGGCCCTTCGGGCGTCTCGATCGGGCACATGCGGCCGTAGTGGGACGTGTGCACGTCGCGCACCTCGAACCCCGCGCGCTCTCGCGAAAGGCCGCCGGGCCCGAGCGCCGAGAGGCGTCGCTTGTGGGCCAGGCCCGAGAGCGGGTTGTTCTGGTCCATGAACTGGCTCAGCTGCGAGGTGCCGAAGAACTCCTTCACCGCGGCGACGACGGGCCGGATGTTGATGAGGGTCTGCGGCGTGATCGCCTCGACGTCCTGGGTCGTCATGCGCTCGCGCACGACCCGCTCCATGCGCGACAGCCCCACGCGGACCTGGTTCTGGATGAGCTCGCCGACGGACCGGATGCGGCGGTTGGCGAAATGGTCCTGGTCGTCGATCCGGTACGTGGAGTCCCCGTCGGCCATGTGCAGGGCGAGGTGGAGCATGTAGGTGGCCGCGGCCAGGATCTCCGAGGGGCTGAGCACGCTCTGGCCGGGTCCCGGGCGCTCGAGGTCCAGCCCGAAGAGCTCGGAGATCCGCTCGATCTCCGGTCCGAGCTTGCGGTTGAGCTTGTAGCGGCCGACCCGGGTCAGGTCGTAGCGCTTCGGATTGAAGAAGGCGTTCTCGAAGTACTGGCGTGCCGCCTCCACGGAGAGGGGCTCACCGGGACGCGCACGCTTGTAGATCTCGAGGAGCGCCTCCTCACGGGTGGGCGCGAGCTCCTTCTCCTTCTCCCACTGCCCCTCGAGGAAGTCGAAGTGCCGGACGAAGCGCTCGAGGAAGGCCTCGTCGCCGTAGCCGAGCGCGCGCAGGAGCACGAACAGCGACAGACGGCGCTTGCGTGCGACGCGAGCACCGGCCGTGACGTCCTTCGAGGGCTTTGCCTCGATGTCGAGCTCGATCCACTCTCCACGGTAGGGGTGGATGGTGCCGGTGAAGATGGTCTTGAGGTCCCGGCCCGGCTGGAAGATGACACCGGGC
>JAJZMN010000229.1 GCA_021850345.1 Actinomycetes bacterium
CACCGACGAGGGATGGGGCCCCGAGGACTGGCCGGCTCCCGAGGAGCCGCAGATGCCCCACTGGACCGAGGCACCCACCGGGGAGGTCCCCGCCGTGCTCTCCCGGAGAGACGAATCGGCCCAAGACGACCCGTGGGCGTCGCTGCCCGAGCCGACCTGGCGTGAGGAGCGCCACGACTGGGAGCAGGACGAGGCACTCGGGTGCTCGCTGCTCGGCCCCGACGAAGGGACGACGCTGATCTCCGAGTCCTCTGAAGAGGAACGCCAGCCGTGGAGCTTCGAGCTGGACACGCCGGCGGAGTCCCTTCCTCCTCGAGGCGCGGACCTCGACGATCTTGCAACGGGAGAGCTCTTCCGCCGGCGGACAGACGACGACGACCTCGGGGGCCCGGCCCGGCGGGCGTCCCACGAGGAGGACGAGGAAGACCTCGACGCGGAGAAGGATGTCGCCGGCGAGAAGACGACGCTCCTTCGACGTCCGGGTCGGATGTTCACCCGCCAGGGGCATCTCGCCGAGGAGGCGCCCGAGGGGACATGGCAGCTGGGGGAGACAGCGGAGCCGGAGGAGACAGCGGAGCCGGAGGAGACCACGGCGCCGGAAGAGGCCGACGAGCCGGCCGGGCCTGCCGGGCCGACCGAACGCCCGGGCCATGGAACCTCGTCCCGGGACCAGCCAGGGCTCGGCACACTTCCCCGCGCGCCGTCGGGAACATCCCGGCTGCTTGCACGGCGGGCTCCGGCTCCGGTGTCCCGGCCCGCCGGCGAAGATGCGCTCTCGCAGCGCGCCGGCCGCAACATCCCCGCGGCCGTCGCGAGCGGCATCGTCGTCGGGGGGCTGGCGCTGCTCGCCTTCCACTTCGGCCCCGTCCCATCGATGGTCGTGGTCACCGTCGTGCTCGCAGCCGCCGCGATCGAGGCGTACGCCGCGTTTCGCCGTGTCTACCGCCCTGCGTCGCTGCTCGGCATCGCTGCGGTCGTCGGGCTTCTCGTCGGGACCTACGACAAGCCCTTCGCGGCCCTCCCCGCGGTCGTGGTGCTCCTGGTCGCAGGCACCTTCCTCTGGCACCTCATCGGCGTCGACCGCCGCGCGGACCCGGTGCGGAGCACCGCGGCAACCCTGCTCGTCTTCTGTTGGGTGGGCGTCTTCGGCTCGTACGCGGCCCTGCTGCTCTCCCCCTCGTTGTTCCCGCACCGCACCGGGATCGCCTATCTGCTCGGGGCGCTCATCGCGGCCGTGGCCTACGACGTCGGCGCACTGGTCGTCGGGGCATGGATCGGACGCCATCCGCTCAGTGCGGTGAGCCCCGGCAAGACGTGGGAGGGCGTCCTCGGCGGCGCCGGCGCGGCGATCGTGTTCGCGGTCGGTGTCGTCCACCTGATCCACCCCTGGACGATCGGCGAGGCGGCGGTGCTCGGCGTCGTCGTCGCAGTGGTGAGCCCCATCGGCGATCTGTGCGAGTCCCTCGTGAAGCGCCACCTGGGGCTGAAGGACATGGGCCGCATCCTGCCGGGCCACGGCGGACTGCTCGACCGCGTCGACGGGCTTCTCTTCGTCCTCCCCGCCACTTACTACCTCGTTCGGGCGTTCGGGCACGGGTAGGGCCGTCGGGCCGGGCAGGGGTAGGGCCGTCGGGTCGAGACGAGCCCGTAGCATGGGCGAGCCGTCGAGCGGCGAATGCCCTCGAGCACGGATGGGTTGCGACGACGGCGTCGGCGCGCGGCGCGCGGCGGTTGCGGGTACCGGGAATGGCATGCTGGGAGGCCGATGAAGACCGTAAGCCTGGTGGGCTCGACCGGGTCCATCGGGACCCAGGCCGTCGACGTGATCGAGGCTGCGCCGGACCGCTACCGGGTGGTCGCGATCGCGGCACACCGGTCCGTGGAGATCCTCGCCGACCAAGCGCGCCGTCTCCGTCCCGCGCTCGTGGCGATCGGCGATCCCGATGCGGCACGCGTGCTCGAGCCGCTGCTGCCCCCAGGGGTCGAGCTCGCCACCGGCTCCGACGGGCTCGTCGCCGCGGCCCAGGCGTCGGACGTCGTGCTCAACGCGGTCGTGGGCTTCGCCGGGCTGCCGGTCACGCTGGCAGCGCTCGAGTCCGGCCGGCGGCTCGCCCTCGCCAACAAGGAGTCACTGATCGCCGGCGCACCCGTCGTCCAGCGCGCGCGCCGGACCCCCGGCGCCCAGATCGTGCCCGTCGACTCCGAGCACTGCGCCATCCACCAGTGCCTGTCCGCGGTGGAGCCACGCCGTCCCGCAGCCGACGGCGAGAGCTGGATCGGCCCCGGCGACCCGGACCCACGGACAGGCGAGCCCGCCGCCGAGCACGTGACGTACCCCTCGGTCAAGCGGCTCCTCGTCACCGCGTCGGGTGGTCCCTTCCGCGGCCGGACCCGCAGCGAGCTCGTGTCGGTGGGTGTCGCCGAGGCGCTCAGCCACCCCACGTGGAACATGGGCCCGAAGATCACCGTCGACTCCTCCACCCTCATGAACAAGGGGCTCGAGGTCATCGAGGCGCACGAGCTCTTCGGCCTCCCCTACGACCGCATCGACGTCGTCGTCCATCCGCAGTCGATCGTCCATTCGATGGTGGAGCTGGTCGACGGCTCGACGATCGCGCAGCTTTCCCAGCCCGACATGCGGCTCCCGATCGCGTACGCGCTGGGTTGGCCGGAGCGGCTCGGTCACGCGTTTGGGGCGATCGACTGGACGGCGCCACAGTCCCTCACCTTCGAGCCACCGAACCGTACGGCCTTCCCGTGCCTGGACCTCGCCTACTCGGCAGGCCGGGCGGGTGGGCCCGCCCCGGCATGGATGAACGCCGCCAACGAGGTGGCGGTCGCCGCCTTCCTGGAGGGCCGCCTCGACTGGCTCGGGATCGCCGATGTCGTGGCTGCGGTCCTCGACCACTGCGACGGCGCACCGCTTCGGAGTGTCGACGACGTGCTCGACGCGGACCGTCGTGCCAGGGCGCTCGCGTCCGAGGCGGTCGGGCGGCGTCTGGCGGCCGTATGAGCTGGGTGTCGACTCCCCAGGCGCTGCCCGGGGGGTCCGGCGGCGCCGCCGGGGGTCCGGCGGCGACATGATCGGCGGGCCGGAGGGCTCCGGCAGCGGCCCGGCGCGCTCCGTGAGCGGCCCGGAGGGCTCCGGCAGCGGCCCGGCGCGCTCCGGCGGCGGCAGCGAGTCGCAGGGGCCGCCTCAGGGCGGGTCGGCGCGCGGGGCGATCGTCCGCCTGATCGTGGCGGTGGCGTTGATCGTCGCCGCTTTCCTCGCGGCGGGGCTCAGCGGACTGCTCGTCTTCATCCTGGCGCTCGTCGTGATCGTGGTCCTCCACGAGCTCGGTCACTACCTGACCGCCAAGTGGAGCCACATGAAGGTCACCGAGTTCTTCATCGGCTTCGGCCCGCGGCTGTGGTCGATCCGCAAAGGCGAGACCGAATACGGCTTCAAGCCGATCGTGGTCGGCGCCTACGTGAAGATCCCCGGCATGACCAACCTCGAGCAGATCGACCCGGCAGAGGAGCCCCGGACCTATCGTCAGCAACCCTTCCACCGCAGGATCCTGGTTGCGAGCGCCGGTTCGATCATGCACTTCGTGATCGCGTTCTTCCTGGCGGTCGCGCTCGCGCTCTCGGTGGGCGTCCCGACCGGCACCCAGGTGACGGTGGCCGGGTTCACGCCCTGGCCCGGACATCACGAGACGGCCGCTCAGCTTGCCGGGATGAAGGCAGGTGACCGCATCGTGTCCGTCGACGGAAAGCGGGTGGCGACGACCACAGCGCTCTCGAAGAGGATCCAGGCCGCCAAGGGGCGCCCCGTGACGGTCGTCGTCGAACGGGCTGGTCGTCGATCGACGCTCAATGTCCAGCCCGAGGCCGGGCACGTCGTCACGAAGGGCAAGACAGCGGGCGAGGAGGTGCTCGGCAAGGGAACCGGCAACGGGGCGGGCAAGACCGAGTGGCTCATCGGCATCCAGACCAGCCCCGCACCCGTCTTCAGCGCGCAGAACCCGTTGCAGGCGGTCGCCTGGGGGGCGGACGACGTCGGCAACGTCACCCGCCTCACGCTGATCGGCTTCGGCCACGTCTTCTCGCCCGGCGGGCTGTCCTCGCTCTTCCACCAGGTGACCAACACCCAAGCCGCCAACAAGGCGGCGGCGAACCCGACGAGGTCGAACCGGATCCTCTCTGTGGTCGAGACCGCCCGGCTCGCCACCCAAGCGGAGGCCAAGGGCGCGTACTACTTCGTCTCGATCCTGATCGCCCTCAATATCGCGCTCGGGCTCTTGAACATGCTCCCGATGCTCCCGCTCGACGGCGGCCACGTCCTGATCGCCGTCTACGAGCGGATCCGCACCCGCCGCGGGCGTCCCTACTACCACGCCGACGTCGCCAAGCTCATGCCCGTCGCCTACGCCTTCATGGCCCTCCTCCTCCTCGTCGTCGGTTCCGCGGTGTTCCTCGACATCGCCCATCCCCTGGCGAACCCCTTCGGCTGATGCCCGCCGGTCCCGGCTGATCGAACGTTCGGCCGGGTTCGAACGTCCCAACCAAGGTCACCAGGACCGAACGCGCTGCTGCGAGCGTGCCGATGCACGACGCGGCCCGCTGGCGCGGCAGAATGGAGCACGATGGAGCACTCCTCCGATCTGCTCACGCCGCGCCGGATGACCCGGCAGATCCACGTCGGGGACGTCGCGATCGGCGGTGGGGCCCCCGTCTCGGTGCAGTCGATGACCACGACGAAGACCGCTGACGTGGATGGAACGCTCGCACAGATCTACGCGCTGGCCGCCTCCGGCGCGGACATCGTCCGGTGCACGTGCAACGAGGAGGCAGCGGCAGAGGGCCTCGCCCGCATCGTCCCTCGCGCTCCCGTGCCGATCGTGGCCGACATCCACTTTCACCACGAGATGGCGCTCGCGGCGCTCGAGGCCGGCGTGCACGGCCTCCGGCTCAATCCGGGCAATCTGCGCAAGGAGTCCGAGATCAAGCTCGTCGCGTCCGAAGCCAAGGACCGCGGCGTGCCGATCCGCATCGGCGTGAACGCCGGCTCCCTTCACCCCGACCTCTACAAGAAGTACGGCGGCGCGACGCCCGAGGCGCTCGTGGAATCGGCCAAGATGGAGCTCGCCTACTTCGAGGAAGTCGGTTTCCACGACGTCAAGATCTCCGTCAAAGCGTCGTCGGTCGCCTTGATGATCGCTGCCTACCGCCTCGCGTCCGAGACCTTCGACCACCCGCTGCACCTGGGCGTGACCGAGGCGGGACCGCCTCCGGCCGGCCTCGTGAAGGGGACCGCCGGCATCGGCACCCTTCTCGCCGAGGGCATCGGCGACACGATCCGTTACTCGCTCACCGCTGACCCGGTGGAGGAGGCCCGGGCAGGGCGCCAGCTCCTCGAGTCACTGGGACTGCGTGAGCGAAAAGGCCTCGACCTGATCGCCTGCCCGTCGTGCGGGCGGGCGCAGGTCGACGTGATCGCCATCGCCAAGGAGGCACAGGCGGCCCTCGAGGACCGCAACCTGCCGATCCAGGTCGCGGTGATGGGCTGTGTCGTCAACGGGCCGGGCGAGGCCCGCAGCGCGGACCTCGGGATCGCGGCGGGCAAGCAGAAGGGCCACCTGTTCATCCAGGGCAAGATCGTTCGCGTGGTGCCGGAGGCCGAGATGGTCTCCGCACTCGTCGCAGAGGCGGAACGGCTGGTGGCCGAGGGTGTCGAAGCCCGGCTCGCCGCCGCGGACGCTTCCGCCGAGGCGGAGGCAGAAGCCGACCGCCGTGCCCTCCTCGAAGAAAAGGGCACCGACCCCAACGCCTCGGAGGTGCGCGTGGACCGCATTCGGCGACGCGTCAGCGGAGGCGACGGCGCCGGCGACGGCGCCGGCGATTCCTCGCCAAAGACCTAACCGCGAGGCGCGCCCACGGCGCGCGCCGGCAGCCACACCGTCCTTCGTCGGTTTCATCGGTCTGCCATCCGTCCGGTCTGCCCGCCGGGTTGTCCTCGCCGAGTTCGGCGTGCCGTCAACGTGCTTTCCGCCGGTCTACGCTCGCCGCTCATGACCGACGCCGACGCGCGCGACGCCAACGACGCGACCGACACGACCGGTATCGCCGCTGAGGGCCGATCAGCGGCGAAGCGTCCGGCCGCCAAGGGCGCGCTCACGACGCGCGCCGAGGACTTCCCCCGTTGGTACCAGGAGGTGGTCGCGCGCGCCGAGATGGCCGAAAACGGGCCGGTCCGCGGCACCATGGTCATCAGACCTTGGGGATACGAGATCTGGGAACGGCTTCAGGCGGCCATCGACGAACGGATCAAGGCGGCCGGCGCGCACAACGCGTACTTCCCGCTCTTCATCCCCGAATCCTTCATGCGTCTCGAAGCGGAGCATGTGGAGGGCTTCAACCCCGAGCTCTGGGTCGTCACGCACGGCGGGGGGCGCCAGCTCGAAGAGCCTGTGGTCGTCCGGCCCACCAGTGAGACGGTCATCAACCACTTCTTCGCGAAGTGGGTCCAGAGCCACCGCGACCTCCCCCTGCTCGTCAACCAGTGGTGCAACGTCGTCCGCTGGGAGCTCCGACCGCGGCTGTTCCTGCGCACCACCGAGTTTCTCTGGCAGGAGGGACATACCGCGCACGCTGACGAACCGGACGCGCGCGCGTACGCGTTGCGGATCCTGACCGACGTCTACCGGGACGCGATGGAGGAAGTCGCCGCGGTCCCCGTGCTCCTCGGCCACAAGACCGCGCGCGAACGGTTCGCCGGGGCGGTCCGTACGTGGACGTGCGAGGCGATGATGGGAGACGCCAAGGCGCTGCAGATGGGCACGAGCCATGAGCTCGGACAGAACTTCGCCAGGGCCTTCGGCATCCAGTACTCGGACTCGACCGGGGCTCAGCGCTACGTGTGGCAGACGTCATGGGGTGCGTCGACCAGGCTCATCGGCGCGCTGATCATGACCCATGGCGACGACTTCGGGCTGCGCCTCCCGCCCGCGCTGGCGCCCTTGGAGGTCGTGGTGCTCTGCGTGCGCGAGGACGACGCGGTCCATAGCGCGGCGACGGCGCTCACCGACGAGCTGCGCAGCGCCGGGCGCCGTGTGCACCTCGACGACCGGACCGACACCGGCTTCGGTCGCCGCACCGTCGATTGGGAGCTGAAGGGAGTGCCGGTGCGCGTGGAGGTCGGGCCGCGCGACCTCGCGGATGGCAACGTGACCGTCGTCACGCGCCACCTCCGGACCAAAGAGGTGGTCCCGCTCCCTGGGGTCGCCGACACGGTCGACCGGATCTGCCGACTGGCCGCCCGGGAACTGCGCGACGAGGCGCTCGCCTTCCGCGAGGAACGCACGGTCGAGGTCGGCTCTCTGGAAGAGGCGCTCGGGGCGGGGACCGCGGGCTTCGCCCGGGTGCCGTGGCGGGCGGTCGGCGAGGCGGGGGAGCTCCAGCTCACCGCCCAGAGTCTTACCGTGCGCTGCCTCCAGCGCGAGGACGGCGGCCTCGCGGCTGCCGGTGAGGCGGACGACGACCTGGTGGCGGTCGTCGGCCGCTCATACTGACCGGCGCCGCCCGGCCTCGGCGGGGGCGCGGCGGCGGCCAGATTGCGGTTGGCGGGCGGGCGGCGGGGGCCGGATTGCGGTTGGTATACTTGTCGAGCTGTCCGGTCTCATTGCAGGACCTGTTGAAAGCGTGGGCCGCTGCCCACGCTTTCGTCTTGAAGGGGACCGGTAGGGCAGGCCGGCCGAAGGACCGGACGAGGGAGGAGCCCGCGCAGGACCAGGGAAGAGCCACGAAGGGAGGTGACGGCGGATGGTTGAAGGAGTCGCGGAAGAGCTGTACGGCGACCTGTCGCCGATCGTGGCCGCGCTCGGGCTGGAACTCGTCGATGTCGAGCTGTCCGGCGCCACCGTCCGCGTGACCGTGGACCGCGAAGGGGGGGTCGACCTCGACGGGCTCGCCGACGCCAATCGGGCGGTCTCCGCCGAGCTCGACCGGATCGACCCCATGCCTGGCCGTTACACGCTCGAGGTGTCAAGCCCCGGCCTCGAGCGCAGGCTGCGTCGTCCCGCGCACTTCGGCCGTGCACTCGGGGAAACGGTGTCGGTGCGGCTCCTCCCCGGCAACGGGGAGGTGCGCCGGCTCCAGGGCCGTCTCGCGGACGCGGACGACCGCGGCGTCCGGGTGGAGGGTCCCGACGTGCCCGGCGGCGCTGTGTACGTCGCCTACGAGACGATCGAGCGGGCGCGCACGGTGTTCGAGTGGGGTGCCAAGCCGGCACCCTCCCCGAGCCGTGCCAAGGCGCCAAAGGGCAGAGAGAGGGCCACGACGTCATGAGCAAGACCAACTTCGAATTCCTCGACGCGCTGAGCCAGATCGCGAGGGACAAGGGGATCTCCGTCGAGACGCTGCTCGACGCGCTGGCCAACGCGCTCGTCGCCGCGTACAAGCGTCGTCCCGACGCCGCCGAGGAAGCGGTGGTCACCATCGACCCCGAATCGGGTGAGATCCGCGTGTACGGCCAGGAGCTCGACGACGAGGGCAACGTCATCAACGAGTGGGACGACACGCCCGACGACTTCGGCCGCATCGCGGCGCAGACCGCGAAGCAGGTCATCCTGCAGCGGATCCGAGAGGTCGAGCGGGACATGAAGTACGAGGAATACGCCGGACGCGAAGGCGACATCGTGACCGGCATCGTCCAGCAGACCGACAACCGCTATACCCTCCTCGACCTGGGGAAGGTCGAAGCGCTGTTGCCCCAGGCCGAGCAGGTGTCGTTCGAGCGTTACGAGCACGGGACCAGGCTCAAGGCCTACATCGTCGAGGTGCGCAAGACGACCAAGGGGCCCCAGATCGTGGTGAGCCGCACCCATCCCGGGCTCATCAAGCGACTCTTCGAGCTCGAGGTGCCCGAGATCTCCTCGGGTGTCGTCGAGATCAAGGCAGCAGCCCGCGAACCTGGGCACCGCACGAAGATCGCAGTGTGGTCCAACGACCCCGTCGTCGACCCGGTAGGAGCCTGCGTGGGAGCGCGGGGATCGCGCGTGCGCATGGTCACCAACGAGCTGCGCGGCGAGCGCGTCGACGTGGTGCCTTTCTCGGACGATCCGGTCGAGTTCATCCAGAACGCGCTCGCGCCGGCGCGCGTCCGCGAAGTGCGGCTCGACGAGGAGACCGGCACCGCTACGGTGATCGTGAGCGATTACCAGCTTTCCTTGGCGATCGGCAAGGAAGGGCAGAATGCCCGCCTCGCCGCACGGCTCACGGGGTGGCGGATCGACATCAAGAGCGAGAGCCAGCTCGAAGAGGAAGAGTCCGGGTACGCCGGACAGGAGTGGGCCGAGGGCGAGTGGATCGAGAACGAAGCCGGCGAGATGGTCTGGAAGCCCGCCGAAGGCGGAGAGGCGATCTCCGCGGCCGAGTGGAGCCATGCCGCCGAGGGGGAGTCTTCCGACGGGAGCCCGGCGGAAGCCGGCTCCAAGGCCGGCGGCTCAGCGGAAGCCGACGCCGCTGCGAGCGTCACGACCCGAGAAGCCTCCAGCGAGTCGAGCCCCTCGGAACCGGTCGATGGCGGGACGCCGGCCCAAGCGCAGAGCGGGGCGAGCTCCGAGGGGGAGCCCGCCGACGCGCAGCCGCACGCCGGAGCGGCGGCCACCCAAGAGGAGAGCGGCGCATAGCGCCCGAGCGCACCTGCGTGGGGTGCCGCCGGCGAGCCCCGCAGGGTGAGCTGATGCGAGTGGTTCGTCTCCCCGACGGCTCGCTCGCCATCGGGCGCACCCTGCCCGGAAGGGGCGCCTGGCTCTGTGAAGGTTCGGCTGGGTGCCTCGAGCGGGCGGCCCGCCGGGGAGCCCTCGACCGGGCGTTGCGCGCCCGGCTCGCCCCCGGAGCGGTCGCCATGCTGGGCCGGCAGATTGGAAAAGCCGGCGATGTGCGAGGATGGACGGACACTCCGGCATCCCGACGGGATATCTGAGACTGCGAAGGACACCGAGGAACGTTGCCGAAGAAGATCCGCGTCTACGAGCTCGCCCGTGAGCTGGGCCTGACGAACAAAGAAGCCCTGGACCTCTCCCTCTCGTTGGGGATCGGGGTGAAGAGCCACTCCTCGTCGATCGAGGAGGCCCAGGCCGACCGCGTCCGGAGAAAGGCCGACGCCGAAGGCCTGCGCCGCCCCGTCCAGCCCGAGGAGCCACCGG
>JAJZMN010000011.1 GCA_021850345.1 Actinomycetes bacterium
ATCTCGTGACCATGAAACAGGTGTGCGTGAAGCGCGCCGCCTGCTCGCTGACCGCGCGGACCACCTCGGGAACTGCGTGGCCGATCGTCGTGACCGCGATCCCCGAGCCGAGATCGATGAGGCAGTTGCCGTCGACGTCCCGTACGATGGCGCCCGCCGCGTCGTCGACGTAGACGCCGGCGGAGGAGCTCGCGCCCGCGGCGACCGCCTGGCTTCGCCTCGCCGCGAGCTCCTTCGACCGGGGCCCCGGGATGTCGGTGACGAGGACCCGCCGCGCGGGGACCGGGTCGCGTGCTGCGTCGGTGTCGGGCTGGGTCACTGCGCACCTCCTGTGGCGCTGCCGTGGAGCGGTTGCACCTCGCGAGTGTACGTCGGTGGCGTCGAGCGGCTCCGGGCGCAGCCGTCGTGGTTCATCTCCGACGGGATCCATTACGGCGCTCCGGGCTCGGCGCCCCGGGCCGCGGGCATCGCGAACGCCCTGGCCGCCGCACTCCCACAAGGGGAGGACGGCGTGGCGACGAGGTCCCGTCAGCCGCGCTCCTGCGTCGTCCACTGAGCGAGCCCCGGGCCGCTCGACCCCGCGCTCGGTAGCATCGCCGTTGGTGACGGAACCCGTGCACGGAGTACCTGCGCCCGGGTCGGCGGGCGGGCCGTGGGACGTCGGGCCCGACCCTGACACGGCGGTGCTCGAGCGCGTCGCAGGGCGGGTGCTGTGGCTCGCCGTGCGGATGGTCGACTACGCCAACCACGGACGGCCGAAGCCCGACGCGCTGAAGGTCGGAGGCCATCAGGCGTCGTCCGCGTCGATGGTCTCGATGATGACGGCCCTGTGGTGCGGCTTCCTCCGATCGTCCGACCGGGTGTCGGTGAAGCCGCATGCGTCGCCCGTGCTCCACGCGCTGGAGTACCTGCTCGGCAACCTCGACCGGTCGTACCTCACCGAGCTGCGCGCCTACGGCGGCCTCCAGTCCTACCCGAGCCGGACGAAGGATCCCGACCCCGTCGACTACTCCACCGGATCGGTGGGGCTGGGCGCGGTGGCGCCGATCTTCGGCGCCGTCACCGAGCGCTACGTGCGGCACCACTTCGGCGCGCAGCCGGGCGGCGGCACGGGCGCCGGGACCGCCGCGTCCTCCTCGGCGTCTCCGGCGGGTGCGGGTCGGTTCATCTCGCTCGTCGGCGACGCGGAGCTCGACGAGGGCAACGTCTGGGAGGCCATCACCGACCCCGTCGTCCAGGGCCTGACCAACGTCCTTTGGATCGTCGACCTCAACCGCCAGAGCCTCGACCGGGTGGTGCCGGGGGTGAAGGCGGCGAGGCTCGAGAGGCTCTTCGAAGCCAATGACTGGCAGGTGCTGGAGGCCAAGTACGGAAAGCGACTCCAAGAGCGCTTCGTCGGCCCGGGTGGAGAAGCGCTGCGCCGTCACATCGACGAGATGGCCAACGAGGACTACCAGGCGCTCTTTAGCGTGCCCACCGCCCAGCTGCGCGACCGGTTCCTCGCCGGCGCGGACGCCGCGGTGAAGCGCGCCATCGAGGACATCTCCGAGACGGAGCTGCGAAGCGTCCTCACGGACCTCGGCGGACACGACATGCGCGAGCTCCTCGGTGCCTTCCACGCGGTGGAGGGAAACCGTCCGGCGATCGTCTTCGCCTACACGGTGAAGGGCTGGGGACTGCCGATCGCCGGGGACCGGCTCAACCACGCCGCGCTCCTGACCGAAGCCCAGGTCGACGAGCTCCGACAAGCGAGCGGGCTGGACCTTGCCCACGAGTGGGACCGTTTCGACCCCGCCTCACCAGAGGGGCGACTCCTCCACGAGGTCCGCGGGCGACTCGCCCATCCCGCGCGACCCCGGCCGGACCTCTCGGGCGCGGTGCCCACTTCCTCGGGTGCGAGGGTCGCCAGGCTCACGTCCACCCAGGAGGCCTTCGGACGGTCGCTGGCGGAGCTCGCACGCGCGTCGTCGGTCGCCACCCGCGTCGTCACCGCGTCTCCCGACGTCACGATCTCGACGAACCTCGGGGGATGGGTCAATCGTGTCGGTGTCTTCGCCCCCGAGGCGCGCGTCGAGCCCGAGGAGGAGCACCACCTCCTGCGATGGGCGGAGAGCCCCTCGGGCCAGCACTTCGAGCTGGATCTCTCCGAGATGAACCTCTTCCTCCTCTTGGGCCAGCTCGGAACGGCGGGGGACACGTTCGGCGAGCCGCTCGTGCCGATCGGCACCGTGTACGACCCGTTTGTGCTTCGAGGGCTCGACGCCTTCGTCTACAGCCTCTACGCCGGGGGACGCTTCGTCGTGGTCGGCACGCCCTCGGGCGTCGCGCTCGGCTACGAGGGCGGCGCGCACCAGTCGATCATCACCCCCTCGGTCGGGACGGAGCTGCCGGACGTCACGTTCCGGGAGCTCGCCTTCGCCACGGCAGTGGACTGGGCGCTGTGCGAGGCGATCCGGGCCGTGCTCGCCCCGGACGGAGGGTCCACGTACCTCCGGTTGTCGACGCGCCCGGTCGACCAGTCGGCGTTCGAGACGCGCCGCGCCGAGGTGGGCGACGAGCAGCTTCGCGCGGACGTGCTCGCCGGCGGCTACCGGCTCGCCGACGGGACGGCGCTCGTGCCCGATGGTCCGGTGGTCCACCTCGTCGGCTGCGGGACCGTCCTTCCCGAGGTGCTCGAAGCGGCGGCTCTGCTTGCCGAGGAGGGTGTCGCCGCGCACGTCGTCGACGTCACCTCCGTCGACCTCCTCTACCGGTTGTGGCGGTCATCACTCGTGGACGCGGTCGATGGGGGAGCACGCGCAGGCTCCGTGACGCACGTCGACCGGCTGTTCCCCCACGCCGAGCGACGGGCACCGATCGTCACCGTCCACGACGGCGCGCCCCAGACGCTGAGCTGGCTCGGCTCCGTGCACGGTTCACCGGTCGTGCCCCTCGGCGTCGACGGCTTCGGACAGGTCGGCTCGGTCGCCGACCTCTTCCGTCACTTCCGTCTCGACGCGCCCGCCATCGTGAACGCTGCGCTGGTGGCACTCGGCAGGGCCGGCGCGGGCTGACCCGGCGTCCGGATGTCAGCCGGCGCCCGCGAGGGTCGCCACCATCAGCGCCTTGATGGTGTGCAGCCGGTTCTCGGCCTCGTCGAAGACGACCGACACCGGTGACTCGAAGACGTCGTCGGTCACCTCCATGGCCCGGAGCCCACGCTTTTCGAACACGCGGCGGCCGATCTCGGTGTGCGTGTCGTGGAAGGAGGGCAGGCAGTGGAGGAGCCGGACCTCCGGATTACCCGTCGCAGCGACAAGCTGCGTGTTCACCTGGTAGGGGAGGAGCAGGTCGATCCGCTCGTCCCACAGGTCGTCGGGCTCGCCGAGCGACAGCCACACGTCGGTGTAGAGAAAGTCGACCCCCGCGACCGCGGCCTGGGGATCGTCCGTCACCGTGATCGATCCGCCGGATGCGCCGGCGAGCGCCGAGGCTGCTGCCCACACCTCGGGTGCCGGCCGGCGCGCCGCGGGCGCCGCGAGGCGGACATCCATCCCCATCAGCGCTCCCGCCGTGAGGAGCGACGCGCAGGTGTTGTTGGCGGCGTCCCCGAGAAAGCAGACCGAGACCTCGGACAGCGGGCGACGTGCGTGGTCGCGCATGGTGAGGAGGTCGGCCATGCTCTGGGTCGGGTGAAACTGATCGGTGAGCCCGTTCCAGACCGGCACGCCCGAGCCCGTGGCCAGCTCCTCTGCATCCGACTGGCGGAACCCGCGAAACCCGATCCCATCGAAGATGCGCCCGAGGACTCGGGCGGTGTCCCTCGTCGACTCCTTCGCGCCGAATTGCGTCTCTCCGGGCCCCAGGTACAAGGGATGGGCGCCCTGGTCATAGGCGCCGACCTCGAACGCCGAGCGGGTTCGGGTCGACGTCTTCTCGAAGAGCAGCGCCACGCTCTTGCCCGCCAGGCGCCGCCGCTCCGCGCCCGCGCGCTTCTCTTCGCGCAGACGCGTGGCGAGGTCGAGCACGCCCTCGTACTCTTCGGCACTCAGGTCCGAGTCCTTCAGGTAGCTGCGACCGCGCAAGTCCATCCCACATTCTCCTCCAAAACTCCCCGGCCCCCGGCGGGTAAGAACTGTACGTGGCCGTCAAGATCGGCACTTCAGGGTGGCAGTACCGCCACTGGCGCACCACCTTTTACCCCGACGGCCTCCCCACGTCGCGCTGGCTGGACTTCTATACGAAGTCCTTCGAGACCGTGGAGGTCAACAACGCCTTCTACCGGCTGCCGTCGTCCGAGGTGTTCGACCGCTGGCGCGAGGCGACCCCGGACGGCTTTGAGATGGCGGTGAAGGCGAGCAGCTACCTCACGCACAACAAGCGGTTGCGCGATCCGCGCGAACCGGTGGACCGTTTCGTCGAGCGGGCGTCGCACCTCGGTCCGAAGCTCGGTCCGATCCTCCTCCAGCTGCCGCCGACGATGCGCGCGGAGCCCGGCCGGCTCGACGACACCCTGTCGTGCTTCCCCAACGGGTTCCGTGTGGCGGTCGAGGTGCGCCATCCGAGCTGGGACTGCGACGCGGTGTGGGAGGTGCTCGCGCGTCACGGAGCGGCGTGGTGCGTCGCCGACGCGCCCTGGCGCCGATGGCCCGTGGTGACGACGACGGACTGGGGCTATCTGCGATTCCACGAGGGGGTGGCTTCGCCGCGTCCCTGCTACGGCCGCCGCGCCCTCGCTCGCTGGGCGACGCGCCTCGCGGAGACGTGGCCCCGAGAGGCGGACGTCTACGCGTACTTCAACAACGACGCGTGCGCATGTGCGCTGCACGACGCGCGGTGGTTCGCCGCCGCGTGCAAGCGGGAAGGGCTCGAGACGACGAGGGTCCCCGGGCGCGGGGCGGTGACGCTCTGCGCGTGACCGCTACCGGTGCGCCGCATCACCGAGGTGACGGGCGAGGAATCGCGCGCTTTCCTCGAACGCGTCCGCCGGCAGGTCGCCGTGGTCGCCGGGACGGGCGGAGAGCTGCTTCTCGCGGGTGCCCAGCGCTTCCCACAGCGCGATGGCCACGTCGTGGGGGAAGAGGGCATCGTCCCACTGCACGAGAAAGAGGACGGGGCAGCGCACGCGAGGGGCGTCCCGGGCGATGCGAGCTTGCGTCGGCCCGGTGAGCCCCATGAGCCCGAGCACCGCGGCGCGGAAGCGGGTGTCGGCGGCGACGACGGGCAGCCCGACGATCGTGCCCATCGAGACGCCCCACCACCCGACCGGGCCGTTGCCGATGTCGGGCAGCGACTGGAGCGCGTCGATGGTGGTGCGCCAGTCAGCGACCATCTCGTCGGTCATGGTGTCCCCGTCGTTCGCCCAGAGCTGCGCGAACTCCGCGAGGACCAGTGGCGGAGGGGCCGGCGGTCCCGCGCGGCGGTCGCCGTGCACCGGGCCGTCGATCGCCGCGGCGGCGAAGCCGTGGCGCTGCACGAGCCGCCGCGCCATGGCGACCAGGTAGTCCTGCCGCTTCGTGCCGGAGCCGCCGTGGCCGAGCAGCACCAGCGGGCGTGGCCCCTCCTCCGCCGCCTCCTCCTCCGCCGCCTCCTCCTCCGCCGGCCCCTCCTCCGGCCCCTCCTCCGCCGCCTCCTCCTCCGGCCCCTCCTCCGCCGGCGTCCAGACAAGGCCGGGGATGCGCCGGGAGCCGCGGACCACGTCGAATCGACGCTGTCGGACGCCGGCGCGAAACACGTCCTCGTCGAGCCAGGTGACCCGGGGCGCCTCGGCGTCCCGGTGTCCCTCCATCGCTCCGTCCGGGCCGCAACGGGCGCCGGGGTCGGTCGCGGTGGGCTCGGGCAGCATGGTCATCCCCTGGGAAGCTACCGCGGGAGGGCGCGACCACTGCCGGGCGGGGCCGGTCGCGGCGACATCCGTCGCGCCGGAGCGCCCCAGGGAAGGAATCGGTCGCCCCATTGCGCCCGGGCGCCCACTAACGTTTGCATCGGGCGCCGGGAACGCCGGTTGCCGGGAAGAGGAGCGAGGAGGCGGCTCTGTGGAGCGCTCGCGGGCTTGGACCGGAGACTGCCCGCACTGCCTGAAGCTGCCACGCGGGCGGGCACTGCCCCGCCGGTGCCCACGGTGACCTCCGTCGCGCAGCGCTGCGGGTTCGCCCACACGGCGGTCTGCTACGGCACCACCCAGGAGCTCGTGGAAGAGGTCGCCCCGATCATCCATGCTTGGCTGTCGCAAGGCGACCGGGTCTTCGTCAACTTGTCCGCCGATCGGTTGGCGGCGCTCGGCGCGGCGCTCGGCGCCGACGCCGATCGTGTCCGGTGGAGCGACACCCACCGCTGGGCTCCCCATCCCGCCCGGCGCCTGCGCGCCCTTCACGAGCTCGTGGAGCGAGAAGGGCGGGGCGGGGCGGTGCAGCTCCGCTTCGTGGGGGAGTGCGCCTTTCCTTCGAGCGTCCCCGAGCTGGCAGAAGAGTGGGTGCGCTTCGACGCCGTGCTCAACGAGGCGCTGGCCGGCGCCCCGGTGACCATGGTCTGCACGTACGACGTCCAGGCGCTCCCCGAAGAGGTCGCGGCGGGCGTGCACCGCACCCACCCGATGCTCGGCCTCGACCCCGTCGTCTGGAGCGAGGGCTACCGCCGTCCCTCCGAGCTGCTCGACCTCCCCGCCGCGCTCTCGGGCCCGCCGGCGTCGGCAGTCCGTGAAACCGGGTGCGTCGAGCCCGCTCGCGCCAGGGAATTGGTGCGCGAGGTGCTCGCCGGTCGGGGCGACCCCGGCGACCGGGCGGCGCCCCCGGTGCAGGCGGCGGAGGACCTTGCCGTCGTGGCGACCGAGCTCGTGACCAATGCGTGGCAGGTCGGCGCCCTGTCCATCGGCGTGTGGTGCTGGCACGACGGCGCAGAGATCGGGGTGCAGGTCGACGACGACGGCCCCGGCCTCCGCGACCCCCTGGCGGGCTACCGCCGGCCGGCGGCGGGCGTCGTCGGCGGGCGAGGCCTGTGGATCGCCCGCCAACTCGCCGACCTCGTCGAGATCGCCCCCAACGGCCTGGGCACGAGCGTCCGGGCCCGGATCTGGGCGGCACCCACGTCCCCGGACCGTCGACCGGCAGCCTGAGCCGAGAGCCTCCTCATCGAAGCTCATCGAAGCGGGAGCCCGACGAAGCCCGCGAGGACCGCGACGCCCACGAGGAGCCAGGCGACGTAGTCGCCGACGTGGCCCGAGTGCAACCGGTGCAAGAAGCCCACGGGAACCGAGAGGTGCCGCAGGGACGGCAGGCGGTCGAGCAGCGGGCCGCCGAAGAGCGCGAGCGCCGCCATCGCCCCCGCAAGGAGCGTCGACAGGGCGCCCGTCCAGACCGCCTCTGCGCTCCAGCCGGCCACCGGCGCGACCACGACCCGGACGTGCGCCCGGTAGAGCGCCTGGGCCACGTAACCGGCGCGGTCGACGAAGTACGCCCCCGCGCGTGCCGCTGCGGCGTGCGCCCCCGGGAGGACGCCGATGGCGAACGCGGCGACCAGCAGCACGACGATCGGGGCCAACATCGACCAGGGTGCTGCGTGCAGCTCCGCTTCCGGCTCCTCGGCGCCGCCAGTGGCGCGCGACTCCGCGGCGACGCCGCGCTCGTCCGAGGGACGTCCACCGAGGCCGCGGAAGACCCGTGCCCACACCCGGAGCACAGCGGCACCGGTGAGGGCGGGGATCCCGACGAAGAGGGCGGGTGCCCACGGGTAGCCGAGCCCTCCGGCGGCGGCTGTGCTCATCGCGTTGCCGAGGCTCGTGGCGAAGGGCGGGAGCGCCGCAACGCCGAAGGCGCCCACGGCGAAGAGCACGCCGAGCAGGCGATTGCGCCGGGCGCGGCCGAAGAGCTCTCGCTCGTCGACCGTGCCGTAGAGGTCCAAGAGGATGCCGGTGGCGAGGAACAGCGCGCCGACGGCTCCGGCGTAGCCGACCGCGTAGAGGGCTGCCCCCGCCGTCCCGGCCGCGGTGAGGCAGCCCATGGCCACGACGAAGAGGCCTACGTGGGCGATCGTCGTGTACGAGAGCAGCCGCTTGACGTGGCGCTGCGTCAGGGCCATCACCGCGCCGACCACCGCGGTCACGACACCGAGCACGAGGAAGGCGCGGCGCACGTCGCCGGGAGGGATGGTTGCGCCGAAGACGACCCAGTAGATCCGAAAGGCCGCGTAGACGCCGAGAGGGACCATGACCCCCGAGAAGAGGAGGCACACCGGGGAGGGGGCCACCGCATGCGCGTCGGCCAGCCAGAAGTGGAAGGGGAAGACCGCGCCCTTCACGAGGAAGCCGGTGAGCACCAGGCAGAAGGCGCAGATCACGAGCGCGTCGGCGTGGTGGTGGGCGAGCGCGTGGCCGAGACCCGGCAGGTCCAGGCGGCCGGTACGGGCGAAGAGGAGCCCGATGCCCATGAGCGTCACGTACGCCCCGAGGCTGTTCACGATGCCGAAGTTCAGCGCCCCCTGGAGCGAGGACGGCTCTTCCACCATCATCCCGGTCAGCCCGTAGCTGGCGGCACCCATCAGCTCGAAGAAGCCGAACATGTCGAAGATGTCGCCGCTCAGCGAGAACCCGACGATCCCGCCGAGGAAGAGCAGCATCAGGCACTGGTAGTGGGCGTGGACCGACTCGATGTAGCGCGCCGAGTAGACGAGTGCGAGCAGCATGAGCGACGCGCCCGCCACCGCGAGACCCGACCCGACGGGGTCCGCCACGAGCACGATGCCGACGGTCTGGCCGTGGTGCGGCGACCAGCCCGCCACCCACGTCACCACACGGCCCGACGACGCAGTGGCGAAGACCACGGCGCTGAGCGCGAGCGTCGTCGCGCAGAAGGCGATCGCCACCACGTCGACGATCACCCTCGGCACGCGCCGACCGAGCAGGAGCAGTACCGGCGCGCCAAGCACTGCGACGCCGACGGCGACGGGCGCGAGCTGGGCGGCACCGTGGTCGAAGACGAGCATCAGCCCTGCACGTTGTTCAGCTCGTCGGGGTCGGTGGTCCCGCGCCGCTTGTGCAGCTGCAGCGCGACCGCGAGCAGCAGGGCGGTGACCGTCGCGGACACGACGATGTCCGTCAGCGTCATGGCCTGGACCACCGGGTCGACGACATGGAGCGTCGGACGTCGCGGCGGCGAACCGAACACGGGTGGTCCGGCCAAGCGCTGATAACCCACGCCGACGAGCAGCACGTAGGTCCCCGCCTGCGCGACGGCGAGGGAGACCACGGCGTGGATGAGGTCGCGGCTGCGCACGATGCCGAAGGCCCCGACGAGGAGCAGCCAGCCGGCGACGGCGTAGGCGTAGACGGTCACTCGCCCTGTCCTGCCCTGTCCTTTTTCGCCACCAGACCGACCGCCTGGTCGAGGAAGCGGGAGACGAGGACGATGACGCCCGAGGCCACCTCCACGCCGACGGCGCCGTTCAGCAGCTCCACCGTTCCCGAGGAGAACAGCGTGCCGAAGGAGCCGTACGCGAGGAAGTTGCCGAGGAACGCCGCGACGGCGAGGGAGCCGGCGAGGCCGACGCACGCGAAGGCCGCGGTGCCGACAGCCTCCCCCCACTCGAAGACCCGGACGGGCCTGACGCGCTTGAGCATCGGGTAGCGGCCCGCCACGTACAAGAGGTGGATGGCCGTCCCCAGCATCACCCCGCCTTGGAAGCCGCCGCCCGGCGTGAGCTGGCCGTGGGCGACGACGTCGAGGCCGATCACGACGCTGACCGGAAGCATGATCCATCCCATGAGCAGGGTCGAGTCGAGGACGCGGCCGCCGCCGCGTTCGCGCTGCTGCTCGTCCTCGTCCTTTCGAAGCAGCGTCGCGACCGCGAGGACGCTCGCGATCAAGATCGACTCCTCGGCCATCGTGTCGAAGCCGCGTTGGTCGAGGTTCACCGACGAGACGGCGTTCGCCGTGGCGTGCGCGAGCGACGCGGGAATGGCGAGATCCCGGTAGGGATGGTCGCCCGAGCCGAAGTGGGGCATCCCGAGAAAGGCGAGCACGAGCAGGGCCGCGACCCCGGCCGCGCTCGCCATGAACACCCAGGAGCGCACGCGCCGGCTCACCGTCGCTCCCTGGTGCGGCGGATCGTGAGGAGCACCAGCAGAGGGACCACCGCCGCGTTGACCGTGAGCTCGCTCAACGCGACGTCCGGCGCTTCGAGCACGAGGAACAACGCCGACAAGCACAGCC
>JAJZMN010000216.1 GCA_021850345.1 Actinomycetes bacterium
GAAGTTCTGGCAGACGTCCACAAAGTATGTGAGCAGCTTGTCGGTGACCACCGTGGCGCTCTTCCAGCCCTTCTGCATGAGCAGCCGCGCCAGAACGGCGCCGTCGGACGTCGGGGCGTTGCCGAAGCTGAACGCCAGCTTGCCGGGAGCGCCGAAGCGTGACGGCCCCATCTCGTTCGTCCCGGTGCACGGGGAGACGACGAGCATATGGTGGGACAACCCCACCTGGATGGCCGGCGTCGCGAATGTCACGTCGCAGGTGGTCCACAGGACGCTCGCGCCTTGGGCAATGGCCTTCAACGCGTCGGAGCGGGTGAGTGAGGGCTGGAGCTGGTCGTTGAAGACCTTGAACTTGATCGGACGCCCGAGCACGCCGCCGCTGGCGTTCACCTTCTTGGCCCACAGCTGGGCCGCCTCGACGGCCGGCTGGTCGAACGGCTTCATGGTGCTCGTCTCGTCGATCACCGCGCCGATGATGATGGGCTTGCCCGTTGCCGCTTTGTGGTGGGCCGCGGCCGCTGCACCTGCCACGTCGACCATCCCGAGCACGAGACCGATCGAGCCGGCGAGCGCGGTCACTGCCTTGAGCCAACGACGACGAACCATGGAACCCCCTCTTGTCACGAGCGATGTAGGCGCAGACGTGGGACTTGTCGCACTTCTGACATTTAATCAAATCTGAGAATTCATTGCAAGGACACCCGCGTGCGTACGTGCCGCCGGGGTGGACGGCGGAGCGCAGCACCACCGCGTGCGCGGGCCAGTGCGGTGACGACGAGCGACTCTGGCCCTGTCAGCCCCTGATCTTGGGGATGACCTCGGAGGCGAAGAGCTCCTGGGCCTTGATGGCCTTCCAGTGCTCGGCACCGCCCGGATTGGTGGTGATAGCGATCTCGGTCAGACCTTCGCACACGTCCAGGGTCTGCTCCACCCGCTCGATGACATCCTCGGCGGTGCCGCACCACACCATGTCCCCCGCCACCATGTCCACAAACGAGGTAGCCGCCAGCTGTTCCAGGATGCCGGCGGTGTAGAAGCCGTAGCCCGCCGCGTTCAGTCGGTCGGCCGGCGGAGCGGCGAAGTCGGTGAGCGGCGAGGCGTTCCCCTTCAAGAAGCCGACGAGGTGCCGCTCCGCCTCGCGCATGGCGACGTCGCGGTCCTCGTCGATGTAACAGGCGTGGATCCACACGATGTCCGGCTTGGTGCCGTGCTCGGCGCACTTTTCCCGATAGAAGTCGAGCTGCTTCTCCAGCGCCGCATAGGGCAAGAGCGGCGGCACTGCGACACCCCAGCCGTGCTGAGCGGCGAGGTCATAGGTGCGATCGGAGGTACCACCCAGGAAGACCCGGAACTGCTGGCCGCTGAAGGGGACGATGTGGGTGTCGTCGACGTCCCAGTACTCGCCGTGGAACGTAACCACCTCGCGCTCCAAGCCCTCGATGAACAGGTCCAGCGCCTCTTCGTAGCGGGGGCGGCTCGTCTCGTCCAATGGCAGACCGCCGGCGAGGGGGATCCAGCCATGCCCCCGGCCCACACCGAACTCGTAGCGGCCGCCGGTGAGCAGCGAGAACTGGTGGACCA
Source organism: Actinomycetes bacterium (assembly GCA_021850345.1). The sequence goes on from JAJZMN010000216.1 coordinate 1,582, forward strand.
TCGAGGCCAGCACGAGCGGATTGTGGTACGGGAGGATGTGGAGCATCGTGCGCAGGGCGATCCTGCGGGTGCGGGCGGCCGCCATCCCGAACAGCCCGAAAATGTTGATCGAGGCCGAGAACTTGGGGAAGAAGGCGTGCTCGATCGCGGCGTAGGCGTCATAGCCGAGTCGATCGGCATTCACGATCTGCTCCAGCACCTCTTCGTAGAGCTGGCCGTATGGCTTTGGCTCCCAGCTCTGGAGCTCTGAGTAGATGCTGAACCTCAGCTCTGGATGTGCCACCTTCCCTCCCTCACGCAAGACCGGCAGGTCCCACCGGGCTTCTGTCCTCGAGCACAGATCAAATGTACGGCGCCGCGCCAGCCGTCACCCGGATCGGCACGCCCAGCGGCCAACGCGACCGGGCCCGGCCATGCCGGACCGGTGGGCGTTCTGCCCACCGGTCCGGCGGCTGCTCTCAGCGCCTCAGCGCATCGGCGTCCGTGCCTCAGCCGGCGGAGCTGAGCTTGTTCACGCTCGTAGCCCAGTTGGCCTCGAGGTCGCGGGTCCCGCCGCAGGTGAATGTCGCCTTGAACTGCGTGGTGGTGCAGCTCTGGTTCACCATCTCGCCCGCGAAGAAGAACGTTCCTCCTGTCGCGGTCGCCGCTGAGTAGTCCCCCCAGCGTGGACGGCCATATGTCGCTGTGTACTCGGTGAAGCCATCCGTTGGCCCGACACCGGCCCGCGCGAGGCGCAACGTGTTTGTGGGACCGCTCTGCGAGAGCGACGTGTACCCGGTCGAAGGGTAGAGGCCTGTGCCGCTGAGGTCGTAGCCCATGACACCGGCACCCCCATTCGTGAAGGCGATGGCCGGGAAGAAGTCGCTCGCTCCCCGGGCCGACAGGAAGCCGGACTGGACTGCGTTCGCGTGGAGTCCAGACCCCGAGCCGCTCGGCGTGACGCTGAACCACGCGATCGCCGCATCTGCCGGCTGGCTCGGTGACGTCGTGTTGAGCGCCCCCCAGACCGAGCCGGTCGCCGGGTCGTAGGCAGCCGTCGTGATCCGATCTGTGTTCGCCGAGATCTTGCCCTCGCCGTTCGGCCAAGGAATCGGTGTCTTGCCGGTAAGTGTCTTCCAGAGTGTGCCCAGCGGGTGCGGACCCAGCTTCTGCGCGACCAGGGCTGGCGGCTCGGCGTACGACACGGTTGTCGACACGGTCACCGCCCCTGTCACGTGCGCGCCGCCGGTCGTCACCGCGTCGGTGTTCGTGAACGTCCAGAGCGCGACCCCGTGGCTGCCGGCTGTGACGAATGTCGTCGTCGACATGGAGTAGAAGGTCCCGCCTGTCTTTGTGACGTAGGCGCCATCGGAACTTGCGGGCACGATCGAGTACCACGGGCAGATGACCTGTGTCGGCTCGCCGTATGTCGCGGCGTACGGACAGGTCGGGTTGCCCGGCTCTGGGACCGTGTCGCCGAGGTGGTTCCAGTAGATCGGTGACGGGACACCAGCGATGAGGTCGGACTTGCTGAGCGCGTACTCGGTCGCCACGCCCCCGACGACGTGCCGACCGGCCAGCGTGTACTCATTGGTGGAGATGAACACAGCGTTGCCATTCACCCCGAGGAGCGGCTGATCGCCGTAGCAGGGGTTCTTGTGGTTGTTGCAGCCGTCCACGCGCTTGGCGTTGAACTGGTCTGGGATGTAGTACACGTGCCACGACCCCGTCGGTACCGCCGAGGTGCTGACTGCGACGAACTCCCCCGCCCAGCCGAGGGCGGTCTTCCCTCCGGCCTCTGTCAGGAAGATCTGGCTGGCGAACCAGCGGTTCGTCTGGGGATCGAAGTAGCAGCGAGGGTCGCCCTGGACGCTCACGGTGCCTGTGTGGGCGCCACCGAAGATCTCCGGCGCGTTGAACAGCTTCTCGATCGCCATCCCGTGCGCGCTGAGCGGGGTCATGGTCGTGCTGTTGTACATCTGCACGACCATGTTGTTTACTTCCATCACGTAGCCGTTGCCGGCGCAGAGGCCTTGATCGGGAGGCTCGACGTCGATCCCGGGCAGTGGTTGGGGTTGACCTGTCTTGTAGGTGGGGTGAAGGATCCCCTGGTCGAAGGCGTTGCTGCCGGCGATGGAAGTCAGACCGGCTGTCGCGCCCACGATCGGACCCAGCCTTGTCGCGCCGGGACCAGACCCGTGCCCGCCGGAACCCGCACGGTGGTGGGGATCGGGTGCGCTTCCGAGTGTCTGGCTGATCCCCGAGCCGCCGCCCGTGACGACGGGGACGGTGCTGCGCGGTGTCTTGCCCACGTCGGGGATCCTCGGCATCGCGGCCTTGGCGGCTGTCGTGGTGAGGGGTGCCGAGGTCACCGCCGACGTCGTGGTTGCCGGGCCCGCAGGTGCTGTCGGCGTCCATGCCGATGTACCCAGTGACGTCACGGTGGTGCCCGTGGGTGTGAGCGTGAACGTCTGTGCCGTGTGCGTTTGGGCACCGGCGGTCGCGGTCGCGGCCGGTATCCCCAGCGTCGCGAGCGCGAGTGCGACGCCTCCGATGATGAAACTGCCGAGCCTGTGCTTCATGGACGACCCCCTGCCCTGGATGCTGGCTTGCGTTGTGTGCTTGTTTGTATTGCGGCCTTCGTGCACTACCGGCCGGACAGGATCGTCAGAGCCTTTGAGAGGCGGAACCGAAGACGCACGCATCACCACGCAGTCGCGCAGTGCGCTCGCGGACCGGCCCCTCCACTCTCCGAGAATCCCCTCCGCCCAGTCCCCTCCCGTTGCGACGAACCGCGACGTCGGCCCTTTCGCAGATGCGGTCTACTCCGACACCCTCGACGCGTCAATCTCTTTTGCGCCACGTGCCGAGAGAGCGTGTCGCCAGCGGGGCAATGGACTCGTACTTCAAACCGCAACGTCTACTGCCCGAAGACGCCCACCCGCTCTTGGACCTCTCACCGCTCGCACGCGACGCCAGCACCGAAGAGGTCGCTGCTCACGGCGAACGGGCCGCCGAGCTCGCCCCCTACAAGCTCGGACGGCTCAGTGCAAAGGACGCAGACGGCTACCACCGGGTCACGTGCCCGGCCCTTTCTGGCAAGGTCCGCTGCCCGTTGCGGGAAGCGTCGATGATGCTCGATCCCAGGCCTTGGCGCCGCTCACTCGCTCGCCGCACCGGCGTCGAGCGCCGCAAGCGCGAGGGACTTGCTCCACGGACCAGGCGCCGTCGGCGGACCACGCTCAGCGACCTCGTCGGCGCATCCCCGTAGTCGTCTGGACGTTCCCGCGGAAACGCCGTGCCGAGCTCGTCTCGGCACGCCCGTAGTCGAGCAACCGGCGCGTCAGCACGCCCTGTCGGACTTCCGAGCGCGTCACAGAGCCGTGGCACGATGGCGACAGCTCGAAACGTGAAGTGGTCCCCACGTAACACGTGAGGACTGGGTGCCCCGGCCCCCCAGAATGCGAAACTCGATCCGTTGGCCGAGGGGCCGGCGATCAGCCTGGCGGCTCGGCATGTGAAGGTCCGCCGTGCGGGCTACTTGGCGTGAGGGGGATCCAGCGGATCGCCACCACGGTCGCCATCACCCCTGCCAGTGCGGTCGCGAGTCCTGAACGGAGCACCGTCTCGGTGCCGACAGCGCAGCCGGAACACCGCCCAGCACCGCTTGACCACGCTCTACAAGCTCCGGCTCGTGGACCGCTTCCAGCCGCTCGACCACCGCTACGCCAGCCTCCCGTACCACTACGTGCTCGACGAGCTCGGCGCCACGGTGGTCGCCGCCGAACGGGGCGAGGACCCCGACACGTCGCGCTGGCGGGCCGACAAGGCCCTCACCATCGGGAAGTCCCAGCGCCTGCGGCACCTGGTCGACGTGAACGGCTTCTTCTCGGCCCTTCTGGCCGAGTCCCGCCGGCGGGAGGACTGCGACCTGTCGCTGTGGTGGTCGGAGCGCCACTGTGCCAGCCAGTGCGACCGGATCGCCCAGCTCGACGGCCTGGGTGTGTGGGAGGAGGCCGACAACCGGATCGTCTTCTGCTTGGAGTACGACCGCTCGACCGAGACCTTGGAGCGCCTGGAGAAGAAGCTCACGAGCGACGAGGACCTCCAGGTGGCCTCAGGGCTCGCCTACTGGATCTGCTTCTACTTCGGCCACCCGCGCCGGGAGGCCGGCGCCCGCCGGGTCCTGGCACAAGCAACCGTGCCCGTCGCGACGGCCGCCCTGGGGCCGACACAGCGGCCGCACGAGGCCATTTGGGCGCGATCGGCTACGAGAGCGCGCGGCTGCGGCTCGCCGAGGTGGCCTCCGTGCGGATTCCGTCGGAGTCCGAGGAGCGCATCGCCGAAACTCAGGCCTACCGGCGCCGAGCGGCCGAGCAGTGGCGACGCGCGTAACGAGCGGCACACCCCGACACATCGGATTCTGCAGTCCACCGCCGGTGTATTCGCGAGACGAAGCTCAACTCAAAGTCGCCCGCGAGTCCCCTGCGTCCCACACTTCGCGGTCGGGGTGGAGTTGAGAAAGCTGTCCATTGGCGACCGCGGTGGTCGGGTCGTTCGTCGAGCTCAGTTCCACCTCGGCGACATACGTGGTCGGGATCCAGACCCTCACGACTGCTCCACCACCGAGTCGGTTGGCAGCCTGCACTCTCCCGCCGTGGGCGCGCGCGAGTACGGCGACAAGTGAGAGCCCAAGCCCCGCTCCCCCCGATTGCCGACTTCGGCTCGGGTCGGCACGCGAAAAGCGTTCGAACGCATGCGGCAAGAAGTCCGGCGGGAACCCTGCGCCGTCGTCCGCGACCTCGAGCCTGACCTCTGTGCACTCGGGGAAGAGCCCGACGTCGAGGCGGTGAAGAGAGCCGGCGTGCCGTAGCGCGTTCTCGACCAGGTTCTCGACGATCCGGCGATAGGCCACGATGTCGACGCGCGCCCTGACGGCGTTCGGCGCATGCAGCGAGACGGAGACACCCGCCGCTTCGAACTTCTGGGACTGGGAGGCGAGGGTGTCTTGCACGATGTCCCTGACGTCGACCTGAACCATTTCCAAATGGACGACGTCCTCGTCGCCCTGGGAGATGAGGAGGAGACGGTTAGCGAGGTCGATGACACGGTCGACTTCGCCGGTTGCTCGCCTGACCGCCTCAGAGAGGTATTCGGGCGAACGCCCGGGTCTGGCCGCGAGTTGGAGCTCCGCGCGCAAGACGGCGAGGGGGCTTCTCAGTTCGTGGCTGGCTGCGGCCGAGAAGCCTCGCTCGCGTTCGACGGCGGCGTGGAGGCGGCCGAGCAGGTCGTTGAGGGTGACTGCGAGTCGTGCAAGCTCGTCGTTGGACGGGGGCACACTCAAGGCTGTGTCGCTGTCGCGTGCGGAGATGTGTGACGCTTCTCGTCGCATGCGCTCAACAGGGGCGAGCGCCCGGCCAGCGAGGAACCACGCGGCAAGCGCGGTGGCGAGCACCGCGAGCACGCCTCCGACGGAGACTGCCATCGTCAGCTGGCTCACCGCCTGGTCCACCGTCGCGAGCGACTGGCCGACCACGAGGAACGTGTCGCCCTGACCGGTCGCCGTGACGAGGAGGAGGAAGGTTGTGCGGCGACGACCGACGCTGATGTGGAGAACCTGGGGCGAACGGCGAGCCAGACGCAGCGTCGCGGGCCCCACGAGTGGCTTATCCGTGCCCGGCCCCAACGCGACGAGCACCTTCGCGCCCAAGGTGAGCTCCTGAGTGACATCCTGCGACTCGGCGAGGTCCGCGACTCCGAGCGATCCTTGCGCAATCTGCGGACCGCTCGCGGTATCGGGAAGCCGTTGGAGCAGTGTCGCGGTGCGCGTCTGGAGGGAGGCGAGGACCGAATGCCGGAGCCCTCCGGCGAACTCGGTGACGAAGATGTACCCGAAGAGGCTCGCTGCCACGATCGTGACCCCCGAGAAGAACAGTACGAGCCTTTGACGGATCGTCACCTCTGGTCAGCCGTGGTACTCGGCCGCTGGTATCTCGGGTGGGACCGGTTTGGACGCACACCATGACAGCGTGTTCGCGATCTCGTGCCGACGGCCTTCATCGCACAAATGGGCGAAGACTGGGTGCAGAGTCCCATGGAGCACGACGACCTCCACCTCGATTGCTTCGTGGCATTTCCCGCACGGAGTCCGGTTCTCGATCATCACTGACCGGCGTCTCTGACGGCGCCGCCGCCGTCTCCACTGCTTCGCGTCTCAGCGTCGGACGTCGCGCGTGTTGTGACCGGCTCCACCGCGATGGCCGCACCGGATGGTACGAGCACGAGCCGGTAGCCCACGCCTCGGATCGTCTCAATGACGCACTCGCCCACCGGCCCCATCTTTCGCCGGAGGCGTGCGACGTGCTGGTCGACGACGTTGGAGACGCTGTCGTAGGCGAAGTCCCAGAGCTCCTCGACGATGCGGCCCCGGGTGAGGAGCTCGTTGGGATGCCGCATGAACAGCTCGAGCAGCGCCAGCTCCTTGGCCGTGAGGTCGAGCTCCCGATCTCCCCTCGAAGCACGACGAGTGACCGGATCGAAGCGCATGTCACCGACCTCGAGAACGACGGGTCGCTCGGGCTGTCCGCGGCGGACGAGGGCACGGAGGCGTGCGGCCAGCTCGTCGAAGCTGAAGGGCTTTGCGAGGTAGTCGTCGGCCCCGGCATCGAGCCCCTTCACCCGGTCGTCGACCCCCGTGCGCGCCGTCAGTAGAAGTACAGGAGCCCAACAACCCGCCGAGCGCATCCGGCGGGCCGCCTCGAACCCGTCCAAGCCCGGCAACATGGCATCGAGGATGATCGCGGCATAGCGGTTCTCCGTCGCCATCCAGACGCCGTCTGGCCCATCGTGGACTACATCGACCGCATGACCCTGCTCCTCGAGGCCCTGCTTGAGCAGCTCAGCCATGCGCTCGTCATCTTCGATCACGAGGATCCTCACTGCGGAGACACTACGACCCGACCGATATGGCAACCATGTGCTGCGGCCGCCGGTCGCAGCGGGCTCTGGGCCGGAGGCCCGAGCCCGCCCACGCAACTGCGGCACGGAGGAGTTCTTGACGCGGCCTCGGCAGACTCCTCGCTCTGCGGGACGACTGTGGCTCCTCTGGTCGTCTCGCCGGCCTGAGACGTGCTGTCCGTCAGGCACCCGGCTCGCTTGCCGCGGGCCCGGCTTCGCTCTGGTCAGAAGCGCTTGTCGTCGCTCCTGTCTGGACAGTCACTCCTGTCTGGACGTTTGCTGTCACTCCTGTCTGGACGTCTGCTATCGCTCCCCTGTAAACTGTCGAAGCCGTTTGCGTCGTCGCTGCCGTTAGGGCGCCGGCCGCGGGCGAGATCGCGGCCCACGCCGCGGCACCTCCACCGACGAGCGGTCCAGCTACAAGGGCACCCACAAGCAGCTTGCGCCTGAAGTCCATCGTTCCTCCTGTCGTGCTGCATGGCCGGCTGTCTGGCCGTCTGCTGCGAGGTATCTCCTGCGCCGCGTCATTCTGACGATCGAAACATGTTGAGAGCGTGTCGAGGCCACCACGTCGAGCCAGCATGTCTTGCGACGACCCGGTACCGAACCTCACTGACGAGCCAAGACTGCCCTCGCCTATGCCCAACGCTGCCACAGATTGATAGGGAAGCGAGGCTTGGTCCCCGGCACTTTCGCGCCGCTCTTCTTCACCTTTCGGCGGTGACCGCCCAGGCTGGGTCCATGGAGACTTGTGTCGCCATCGTCGACCCGGCTCCAACAGCGGGTCCCCTGTTCGCGATGCCAGCCACAACCGTCCCGTCATGTTGCCGGCAGTGGGGCACTTGTCTGCGCGCCCGCTTTCGCCGCTCAAGAGACCGAAGGCTGCGCCAGGCTTCGGATCGCGAGGGCTGCGTAGAGCGGGTTCAGGCGAGCCACCGCGACAAAGAGTTGCTCGAAGGCGACCGCGTAGTTTGGCTCGTCGCCACCGATGGTGCTGCGGGCCTCATCCTGTGCGCGGGCCAAAGCGTCCAGACTCGCGGCCACCTCACCGAGCGCGTCTGTCAACTGGGTCGTGCGGGCGGACGGCGTCCCGGCTCTGGCGATCTTCGCCATGAGCGTCGCGTCGTCGAACGCGCCGACGACACGACCCCTTGGCGGTAGCGCGCCCGTGGCCCGCGGCGTCCCCGCGGCGGGAGGGGACGGCCGTACCACGGGCAGGTGGGGGCCAAAGAGTCCGTCACGTGATGGGTTGTGCCCTACCCCGGAAGTACCCCGCGAGGGGCATTGTCGCTGGTCAGCACGGTCGCCCGTGCGCCGGCAAGGGCCGAGAGGAAGAAAGGCAGAAATCTTGGCTGGAGGCCTTGACTTCGCGCCGCGATCGAGTCATCGATATCGACCCCAAGGGCGCTTGTCTCCGGTCGCACAGGGCACAACCCATGCCTGCGCACCACCAACCCCACCGTTCCTGCGGCGAGCACGCCGCCGTCTCGTCGCGCCGCCGGCCGTGCCGGAAGCCTGTCCTGACCCTGCAGTCCGTCCGCTACGTCGCCCTCGACGAGGTCCACGAGGAGGCGGCGGTCGGCTCCCTGGCGGACCTGCTCGCCCCCTACGTCGTCGACCAGTCCGACGACGACGACGACGACGACGAGGAGGAGGAGGAGG
>JAJZMN010000061.1 GCA_021850345.1 Actinomycetes bacterium
GCTGTACGTCCCAGTTCGACGGGGAGATCGGACTAGAAGTCCTCCATGCCGCCGCCGGGCATGGCAGGGGCCTTCTCCTCCGGCTTGTCGACGATGACAGCCTCGGTGGTGAGGAAGAGCCCTGCGATCGAGGCCGCGTTCTGCAGCGCCGAGCGGGTCACCTTGGCCGCGTCGATGACGCCGGCCTCGAAGAGGTCGCCGTACTCGCCGCTCGCCGCGTTGAGCCCCTCGGCGCCCTTGAGGTTGCGCACCTTCTCGACGACGACGCCGCCCTCGAGGCCGGCGTTCACCGCGATCTGCTTCAGCGGCTCCTCGACGGCCCGGGCCACGATCCGCGCACCGGTCGCCTCGTCACCTTCGAGCTTGTCGGCGCGGTCGGCGATCAGCGCCTGCGCACGCAGGAGGGCGACACCGCCGCCGGGCACGACGCCCTCTTCGATCGCGGCCTTGGTCGTGGAGACCGCGTCCTCGATGCGGTGCTTCTTCTCCTTCAGCTCGACCTCGGTGGCCGCGCCCACCTTGATGACCGCGACACCGCCGGACAGCTTGGCGAGACGCTCCTGGAGCTTCTCACGGTCGTAGTCCGAGTCGGTGTTCTCGATCTCGGCCTTGATCTGGTTGATCCGTCCCTTGATGTCGGCGTCGGTGCCGGCGCCCTCGACGACGGTGGTCTCGTCCTTCGTCACGACCACCTTGCGGGCCCGTCCGAGCAGGTCGAGACCGACGTTCTCGAGCTTCAGGCCGACCTCCTCGGTGACCACCTGGCCGCCGGTGAGGATCGCCATGTCCTGGAGCATGGCCTTGCGGCGCTCGCCGAAGCCGGGCGCCTTGACGGCGACGCTCTTGAAGGTCCCGCGGATCTTGTTCACGACGAGGGTCGCGAGGGCCTCCCCCTCGACGTCCTCGGCGACGATCGCGAGCGGCTTGCCGCTCTGCATCACCTTTTCCAGGACGGGAAGGAGGTCCCGCACCGCGGAGATCTTCGAGCCGACGAGGAGGATGTACGCGTCCTCCAGGACGGCCTCCATGCGCTCGGGGTCGGTCACGAAATAGGGCGAGATGTAGCCCTTGTCGAAGCGCATCCCCTCCACGAGGTCCATCTCCATGCCGAAGGTCTGCGACTCCTCGACCGTGATGACGCCGTCCTTGCCGACCTTGTCGATGGCCTCGGCGATCATCTCGCCGATCTCGGTGTCCGCCGCGGAGATCGCGGCAACCTGGGAGATCTGGCTCTTCGACTCGGTCTCCTTGGCGATGCCGTGAATGGCGTTCACGGCCTCCTCGACGCCGGCCTCGATGCCCTTCTTGAGCGACATCGGGTTGGCGCCGGCAGCCACGTTGCGCAGCCCCTCACGGACCATCGCCCACGCCAGCACGGTCGCGGTGGTGGTGCCGTCACCGGCAACATCGTCGGTCTTCTTCGCCACCTCCTTCACGAGCTCAGCCCCGATCTTCTCGAAGGGGTCCTCGAGCTCGATCTCCTTGGCGATCGAGACACCATCGTTGGTGATCGTGGGTGCCCCCCACTTCTTGTCGAGCACGACGTTGCGACCCTTGGGTCCCAGGGTCACCCGTACGGCGTCGGCCAGCTTGTTCATGCCGGTCTCGAGCTTCCGCCGGGCGTCTTCGTCGAAGGCGATCAGCTTGGGCATGTGGTCTGTCCTCCGTGATGTGGTCCGGTTCGTTCCAGCCGGACATCGTAGCAGAGCGATTAGCACTCTCGTACGTCGAGTGCCAACAGCAAATCACACCGCCGGGGCGGCCGTCAACCGCGGCGTCGGGCCCCTCCGAGACCTCGCCGGGTGCTTCGGACCCTCCAGGGCGTACGGGCGCGGGCTGCACGCCCAACCGCACGCCCCACCCACCACGCGCCTACGCGCCCCCTGCGACCGCGGGCACGATGGACACCGTCGCCCCTTCGGGGACCGGCGTCTCGAGGCCGCCGGCGAAGCGGACGTCCTCGTCGGCGACGAAGACGTTCACGAACCGGCGGAGCGCGCCTCGATCGTCGAAGAGCCGCTCCCCGAGCCCCGGGTGGAGCGAGTCGAGGGCCCGGAGCGCCTCCCCGGCGGTGGCGGCCTCAACCGCGATCTCGCCCTTCCCGTCGGTGAGCGATCTGAGCTGGGTCGGCACCCTGACGGTCACCGGCATGGCGGTGCCTCCGACAGGGTCCCGTCGTCGCCCACGGCAGCTTCGAACGCCTCGAGCGACGGCGCCACGGTGACGCCGGGGCCGGTGGCCTCGCCGAGCGCCTCGACCGTCTTGAGGCCGTGCCCGGAGATGATCGCCACCACCCGCTCGTCGCGACGCAGGGCGCCGGCCGCCGCGAGCTGCGCGAGCGTCGCGACGGTGACGCCGCCGGCGGTCTCGGCGAAGATGCCCTCGGTCCGGGCGAGCAGGCCGATGGCATCGAGGATCTCCGCGTCGCTCACCGACCCGAACGCCCCTCCCGACCGCCGAACCGCCTGGAGCGCGTAGTAGCCGTCTGCCGGGTTGCCGATGGCGAGCGATCGAGCGATCGTCGAGGGCCGCACCGGCAGGACGTCGTCGGCGCCCTCGGCGAAGGCCCTCGCAACCGGCGAGCACCCGCTTGCCTGGGCGCCGGAGACCCGAACCGACGTGCCCTCGCCCGCCGGCAGGAGCCCTACCTTGCTCAGCTCCGCGAAGCCCTTCGCCACCTTGGTCAGCTGGCTGCCCGACGCCACAGGGACCACCACGTGGTCGGGGGCCCGCCACCCGAGCTGCTCGGCGATCTCGAAGGCGAGCGTCTTGGACCCCTCGGCGTAGTAGGCCCGCAGATTGACGTTGGCGAACGCCCACGACCCGTGCTCGGCGGCGAGCTCCGCGCACAACCGGTTGACATCGTCGTAGTTGCCCTCGATCGCCACCACGGTGCCGCCGTAGACGGCGGCCATGGCGATCTTCGCTCGCTCGAGATCCTTCGGCACGAGCACCACCGACGCCATGCCCGCCCTGGCCGCGTGCGCCGCGACCGAAGACGCGAGGTTGCCGGTCGACGCGCAGGCCGCCACCTTGAACCCGAGCTGGCGCGCCTTGGTGAGCGCCACCGACACCACACGGTCCTTGAAGGAGCCGGTCGGATTGACGGTGTCATCCTTCAACCAGAGCTCTCCGAGGCCCAGCTCCGCCGCCAGCCGCTCGGCGCGGACGAGCGGGGTCCACCCGGCACCGAGCTCGACCGGCCGCACGTCGTCGACGGGAAGGAGGTCGCGGTAGCGCCAGATGGTCGGAGGGCCCGAGGCGATCTTCTCCCGGCTCAGCGCGGCGGCGATCGCCTCGTAGTCGTAGACCGCTTCGAGCGGTCCGAAGCAGAAGTCGCAGACGTGCAACGCCTCGAGCGGAAACGTCCGGCCGCATTCACGGCACGAAAGTGCGGTCACATGGCTCATCGGGCCTCCTCATCGGTCGGGCATTGGCACCTGGTGCTGCACGTTGGCTGCACTGGTTGCCGCGGCGTCGCAGGACCCGTCCCTCAGCCGCTCTTGATGATCGCTGCAATGATCGCCTGTCCCTCCTCCGACGTGCAAGTCGGCCCCGGCCCAAATGCGATCGGTGGCGGGCGTCCACCCAGCCCGTCCAGGCGTCCACCCGGCGCGTCCAGGCGTCCACCCGGCGCGTCAAGGCGTCCACCGGGCACGTGAAAGCGATTGGCGCGGGGGTCTTCGCCGTGGACGATGATCAGGACGTGGCCGCAGTGCGCACCTTCGCCCGGGACAGCTTCTCCCTCGCCGACGTCGTAGAGGCCAAGGGAGGGCGCACCGTCTCGGTCTGCGTCCCCGCACACAACGAGGCCGCAACCCTTGACCGCGTCCTCACCGCGGTGCTGCCCCAGCACGTGGAGGCGGCGGGTGGGTCGGGCCTCGTCGATGAGGTGCTGGTCGTCGACGACGGGTCGACCGACTGCACCGCGCAAGTGGGGGCCGAGGGCGGCGCGCGGGTGGTCCGTCTCGGGCGGCGCGTCGGGAAGGGCGGGGCGATGCGGGCCGCCCTCGACGCGGCCGTCGGCGAGGTGCTCGTCTTCCTCGACGCCGATGTCGAGAACACGACCGCGGCGTTCGTCCCGAGCCTGCTCGGTCCGTTGCTCCAGGGCCCGGGCGACGTCGCGCTCGTAAAGGGCTACTACGAGCGGCCCATCGGCGACGCCCCGACGGGTGGCGGACGGGTCACCGAGCTCGTCGCAAGGCCGCTCCTCGAGGTCCTGTTCCCCGAGCTCCCCGAGCTCCAGCAGGTCCATCAGCCGCTCGCCGGGGAGACGGCTGCACCTCGCTGGGTGCTCGAGAAGGTCGGCTTCGCCACCGGCTATGGCGTCGAGATCGGCCTGCTCATCGACGTCGTGACTCGTTTCGGGGCCGGAGCCGTCGCACAAGTGGACCTCGGCACGCGAGTCCACCGGAACCGTTCGCTGGAGGAGCTCCGCCCCCAGGCGGCAGAGGTGCTGCGCGCCGCTCTCGATCGCTCCCGCCGCGGCCACGGCCGCCCCGAAGCCTGAGGCGGAAGCCGCCCCGAAGCCTGAGGCGGGACCGGCCCAGCATCCCGCCGCCCGGGCACTTGCTGCCGGCCGGGGCAGCCGAGCCGGCCCAGTAGCGTCGTCTCCCGTGCAAGACGTCGTCGTCGTCTCCAACCGCGGGCCGTTGTCGTTCCGGGCCGGAGAGGACACAACCCCGGTGCGTGCAGGCACGGGCGGGGGGCTCGCGGCGACCCTGCACCCGCTCCTTCGGGACACCGGGGCGACCTGGGTGGCAGCGGCGATGACCGACGCCGATCGTCGCGCCGCGGCCCTCGGGTTGATGCAGGACGAGGGCCTGCGAGTCGTCACGGTCGAGCCCGAGGTCGCCACCTACGACATGGCGTACAACGTCGTCTCCAACGCGACCTTGTGGTATTGCCACCACCACCTGTGGGACCTGCCGCGCCGGCCACGCTTCGACCGGCGTTGGCAGGAGGCATGGGAGGCGTACCGGGAGGTAAACCGGCTCTTCGCCGAGACGGTCGCCGAGCACGCCCCGGAAGGGGCCCGCGTGCTCGTCCAGGACTATCACCTCTCCCTGGTCGGCGCAGCGCTGGCCGGGATGCGCCCGGACCTGCGCTCGTCGCATTTCTCCCATACGCCTTTCGCCGACCCCGGCATCCTTCGCGCGCTGCCGTCGGCCGCTGCAGGCGAGCTGCTCGGGGGTATGGCCGGCTTCGGCGCGTGCGGCTTCCACACCTCGCGGTGGGAGGCGAGCTTCCGCGGTGCATTCGCGGACCCGACCCTCATCGGAAGTGGAGGCATCGGAGGTGAAGGGGTGCGCGGCGCTCCCGCGACCTTCGTGTCGCCCCTCGGACCGCACCCCGAGTCGCTCGAAGCCGAGGCCGCCTCCGACGAGGTGGCCGCGGCCAGGAAGCGCCTCGAGACACAGGCAGGCGGCCGGCGGCTCATCGTGCGTGTGGACCGGGTCGAGCTGTCGAAGAACATCCTTCGCGGGCTCTGGGCCTTCGACGAGCTGCTCGAGACCAGGCCGCGCTGGCGCGGCGAAGTGACGATGCTCACCCTCGCCTACCCCTCCCGCGAGGCGTTGGCCGACTATCTCGCCTACCGCTCGGAGGTGGAGCACACCGTCGACCGTCTCAACGAGCGCTGGAGCGCGGGCGACTGGGTCCCGGTCGTGCTCGGTGTCGCCGACGACCGCGCCCGTTCGATGGCTGCGCTCAGCGCGTACGACGTCCTCCTGGTGAACCCCGTGCGCGACGGCATGAACCTCGTGGCGAAAGAAGGGCCGCTCGTCAACCGCACCGACGGGGTGCTCGTGCTCTCGAGGGAGGCGGGCGCGTGGGAGGAGCTGCACCCTGCGGCCGTCGGGGTGAACCCCTTCGACGTCTCCGAGACGGCTGCAGCGCTCGACACCGCGCTCTCCATGGATGCCGCGCAGCGCGCGGCTCGCGCGGAGCGGCTCCGAAAGATCGTCCTCGGCCAGACCGCCGCGGACTGGTTCGGCAAGCAGCTCGAGGTCGCCGCCGGCGTTCGGGGCGCCTGAGGGGCCCAACGTCCGGTCGGGCGCCCCCCGATGGGTTCCGGCCGAACGACGCCCTGCGGTCAGCCGGCCACCGAGAGCGCCCGGTCCAGGTCCTCCAAGAGGTCGTCCACGGATTCGAGGCCGACCGACAGCCGCAACAACGCCGGGTCGACGGCAAGGACAGAACCAGCGACAGACGCGTGCGTCATGCGGCTCGGCTGCTCGATGAGGGACTCGACCGCGCCCAGCGACTCTGCGAGCGTGAAGAGCTCGGTCGACGCCGCGACCTTCAGCGCCGCGGGCTCCCCGGCGCCCAACGTAAACGACACCATCCCGCCGAACCCCCGCATCTGGCGTGCGGCGGTCGCATGCCCGGGATGCGAGGGGAGCCCGGGGTAGTAGACGCGGTCGACGGCTGCGTGGGCCGAGAGCATCTGCGCGATGCGCTTTGCGCTCGCACAGTGCCGGTCCATCCGCACCGCGAGGGTCTTCACCCCGCGAAGCACGAGGAAGCAGTCGAATGGGCTCGGGACCGCGCCCACCGAGTTCTGCAGGCGCGCGAGGGTGGCGGCGAGCAGCGAGTCGTTGGTGGCGACCAGGCCGCCGACCACGTCGCTGTGACCTCCGAGGTACTTCGTGGTCGAGTGGACGACGACGTCCGCGCCGAGCGACAGCGGCGACTGGAGGTACGGCGTCGCGAACGTGTTGTCGACGACGAGCGACGCGCCGCGCTCGTGCGCGAACGCGGCCAGTGCCGCGATGTCGGCGATCCGCAGGTACGGGTTCGACGGCGTCTCGATCCAAACGAGCCGCGTCTCGGGGCGCCAGGCCGCCTCCACCGCCTCGAGGTCGTCGAGACCGACGGGCGTGAAGGGCAGCTGCGTGTGCACCTGGGCGAGAAGGCGATGGGTCCCGCCGTAGACGTTGTCGCCGACGACGAGGTGGTCGCCCGGCTCGAGCGTTCGGAGCAGGGCGTCTTCGGCCGCGAGCCCGCTCGCGAACGCCGACCCGTACGTCGCGCCCTCGAGTGCCGCGAGGCAGGCCTCGAGCGTCGCGCGCGTCGGATTGCCCGTTCGGCTGTACTCGAAGCCGTGGTGCTCACCGACCGCCGACTGCGCGAAGGTCGTGGCGAGGTGGATCGGCGCGACGACCGAGCCGGTGACGGGGTCGGCCGGCTGGCCGGCATGGATCGCGAGGGTCTCGAACCCGGCCACCGTGGTCAGGTCCGCTCGAAGTAGGAGAGCAGGTCGGAGCGGGTGAGGATCCCGACGGGACGACCGCCGTCGAGAACCAGGACGGCAGGGGATGCCTGGAGGCGCTCGGCGATGTACTCCGCCGTCTCTCCCAGTCCTACGGTCACGAGTGGCGGATCCATGACGGCGCCCACGGGCTCGTCGAAGGCCTCGGGGTGTCCGAGCGTCCGCTCGAGGAGGAGCCGATCGGTCACCGAGCCGACCACCTCGGCGAGCGCGAGCGGCGGTTCGGCCTTCACCACCGGCACCTGGGAAACCCCGTACTCGTCGAGGATCGAGATCGCGGTGCGCACGGTCTCGTCGGGGTGGACGTGGACGAGCGGCGGGATACGGCCCTCCCTGCCGGTCAGCTTGGCTGAGAGCACCGCCTCAGCGGTCGCACCGTGTGCACGGACGAAACCGTGGTCCGCCATCCACGCGTCGTCGTAGAGCTTCGTGAGATAGCCGCGCCCCGAGTCGGGGACGAGCACCACCACGACGTCCTCGGGACCGAGCGACTTGCCGATCTCGAGCGCCGCCCAGACGGCGGTGCCCGTGGAGCCGCCGACGAAGATGCCCTCTTCCCGGGTGACGCGCCGTGCGGTGAGGAAGGAGTCGCGGTCCGAGACGGCAACGACCCTGTCGACGACGCTCGGATCGTAGGTGGAGGGCCAGAAGTCCTCGCCGATGCCTTCGACGAGGTACGGCCTCCCGCTGCCCCCAGAGTAGATCGAGCCCTCGGGGTCGGCCCCCACGATCTCGATCGCCGGGTTCTTCGACTTGAGGTAGCGGCCGGCACCGGTGATCGTGCCCCCGGTCCCGACGCCGGCCACGAAGTGGGTGATGCGTCCTGCGGTCTGTCGCCAGACCTCCGGCCCGGTGGTCTGCTCGTGAGCGCGCGGGTTGGCCGGGTTGCGGTACTGGTTGGGCTGGAAGGCACCCGGGGTCTCGGCCGTCAGTCGCTCGGCCACCGAGTAGTACGAGTCGGGGTGATCGGGGGGAACCGTCGTCGGGCACACGACGACCTCTGCGCCGTACGCGCGCAGCAGCTGACGCTTCTCCTCTGCGACCTTGTCGGGGACGGTGAAGATGCAGCGGTAACCGCGGACCGCGGCCAGCATCGCCAGGCCGACACCGGTGTTGCCGGACGTGGGCTCGACGATCGTCCCGCCGTGCGCGAGCAACCCGGCGGCCTCTGCCGCGTCGAGCATCGTGCGGGCGGGCCGGTCCTTGACGCTGCCGCCGGGATTGAGGAACTCCAGCTTCGCGAGCAGATGGCAAGGCAGGTCGCGGCCGATCCGGTCGAGCCGGACGAGCGGCGTGTTCCCGACGAGCTCGAGCACGCTGTCGGCGGCCTCCATGGGCGGCCCCGGGTCGCGCACGGGGTGGACGGTGATCCCGGCGGGCGCGTCGACGGGTTCGTCGGTGAACAGGACCGTCGGGAACCCCGCCAGATGGACCTCCTCGGCGATGCGCACCGCGAGCGTCGGCGCGGAGCCGGTCACGTCACCGACGACGCCCACCAGCCCCGGGATGATGCCGCGCAGCTCCCCGACCAGCGACGCAGAGGCCTGCACGGCAGGGACATGGACGACCCGCCGAGCTCGGGCGGCGAGCACCGGGGGCGTCGGCGACGGCTCCACCACGACCAGGACGTCGACCCGGGGGGGCTGCACGCGCCCGATGATACCGAGGGCGCTGGATGCGGCGGCTCCGACAGGGCCGTCGACCGGACCCGCCCCCGGGGCCCCCGCTCATCCCGCAGCGAGTGCCTCTTCCCGCAGAGAGTCCCTCATCCCGCAGAGAGTCCCTCTTCCCGCAGAGAGTCCCTCATCCCGCAGCGAGCGCCTCGAGCAGCGCGACGGCGGCTTCGGGTCCGTCGACCGTGATGTCGGCCATCGCCACGACTTCGGGCGCGCTCTCGGCATCGACGACGGCGACGGTGACGGTCGTCGCGCCGGCACGTCTCAACGCCGAGACCGCCTCGAACGCGGGAAGATCGCCGAGGTCGTCTCCGAAGCAGGCGACGACCGGACGACCGGTTCCGAGGCGGGTGACGACGGTGCCCTTGTCCGCGGCGACCGGCGGCCGCAGCTCGAGGGACATCCGGCCCGGCTGCGGGTTGAGCCCGGTGCGCTCGGCCGCGGCCGCGACAGCCTCTCGCGCCCAACGTTCCTCTGCCGGTGCCCGTCGCCAGTGCACCGTCACCGACAACCCTTTCGGCTCCACTCCGACACCCGGCGGCGCGTCGGCGAGCAGCGCGGTGGTCACCTCTTCGACGCTGCGTCGCCACGCCTCCGCTGCAGGATCACGCCGAAGGATGCCATCGGCGCCGATCTCCTCCATGCCGTAGAGCCCGGCGAGGTAGACACCGGTGGGGCGGCCGAGGGCGCGCTCGAGATACGACACCGGCCGCCCCGACACCACGGCGACGAGGCCGAGCCGCGCACCGAGCCGGGAGAGCAACGACGGCACGCCCGGCACCGGTTGGGCCCCTCCGGGGTCGTCGACGATCGGCGCGAGCGTGCCGTCGTAGTCGAGGAAGAGCGCTGCCTCGGCCGCTCGGACCACCAACGGCGCGAAGAGGCGGGGGAGGTCGGCGCCGGGCACGTCGTCGGGGGGTTCCGAGCGAGGGATGAACTCAGCCGGAGCTGGCGGGGACCTTGGCCGCGAGGTCGTTGCCGGCGACGACCACGATGTCCGCCTGTGTGATGCCGGCGACCGGCACGACCCCCGCGATGGGCTTCACCGACGACGACGGGAGCCCGAGCGCCGCCGCGGCGGCCAGGGCGTCCTGCTGCCGGCCAGTCGCGTAGTAGATCGTCGATGTCGTCTCGGCTGTGGTGGCGGTTACCGGTGTGAGCGTGCCCCACCCTGCCGCGGCGAGCTTGCCGGAGAAGTAGGTGG
>JAJZMN010000206.1 GCA_021850345.1 Actinomycetes bacterium
AACGGGCATCGGATCCGTCTGTACGCCGAGCGGCGTGCCGATCTGGCACGCGCTGTCCTCATGTGGAGCGCCTGACTGGTCCGCGGAGTTCTCGCGCCGTGACAGATTTGGTGGGCCGTAGTCGCTCATATTCGACTTCCGTGACCTGCGAGATCGCCTCCAGTCTTCTACACCTCCCCTCGAACGCTCGCCTTTCTTGTAGCTCCTTAAGCTGTCGCCACCTGCATCGAGTTCTGCTATCATATTTGTATGGCATCGTCGAGAACGACCTTCACCCTGGATGAGGAGATGGCCGAGCGAGCACGTCAGCTCGGCGTCAACGTCTCGGCTGCCGCTCGTCAAGGCGTTGCCGATGCCGTACGAACCGCGCTGGAACGATCGGATCGGGAGGCATACCTGAAACACCCGGAACGGGCCGACCCCTTCTGGACCGACGTCGAAGCATGGGGTGAACCCTGAGACGCGGCGAGGTGTGGTTGGCCGAAGTCGGCCGTAAGACGCGGCCCGTCCTGGTCCTGACCCGATCCGAGGTGCTCGACGCACGCAGTCTGGTCACGGTCGCCGAGATCAGCACCTCCATCCGAGGTCTCGCTGCGGAGGTGGACATCGATCATCGCGAGGTCGGACTGGACCGACCGTCGGTCATCAACTGCGATGGCCTTCACACCGTGACCCAGGCATCGCTGACCGGACCTCTCGGGCGAGTCAGGGAGGAAGTGATGCGAAGGGTCTGCTCAGCGGCCAGCTACGCGCTTGGCTGCTGACAGATAGCCATTCGAATACGGCGATGTGGTGGGCGCTGAGGGACTCGAACCCACGACCTCAGCCGTGTGAAGGCTGCGCTCTAACCAACTGAGCTAAGCGCCCCGGAGACCGCGCCGGAACCGGGGCGGTTCGTCGACGATAGCGCGGCTCAGGCAGCTTCAGGCGCCTGAGCACGCTCGACCCGCACCCGCTCCACTGCCGGCCCGATCCCGGTGCCAGCCTCCGCCCGGTAGCCTTGCCCGGGTATGCCGCCCATCACGGGACCAACCCCCCTCGGCGACGACGGTTCCGAGACGACGACCGTCTGGGGGCGCCTCTCCCAGACCTTCCTGCGGCCTCCAACGCCGGGCGCTCGCCAGGAGCCCGAGCACGTCGACTTCTCGAGGATGACCGACGACGAGAAGCGGGCGCGCATCGTCGGCGTCGACCCGACGGAGCGCAAGGTCGGCATCGGGGCGTCGATCCTCGCAGTCGCGCTCGCCCTCTACGCCAATGTGCCGCTCATGGTCTCGAAGAAGTCGGTCGTCACCACAGTCAAGCCGGTGGGGAAGACCTGCGGCCCGGTCGTCGGGATCACCGACCTCCATTACCACGCGGCAACCAAGTCTTGCTACGGGATCTACCCGGCGAACCACTACGTCCTTCCGCTGGTCGTGTCGCTCGTCCTCGCAGTGGCGATCTACGTCACCGTGCGGATCCGTCGGCGTGCCCCGCTCGCCTTCACCATGGTGATGACGGGGCTCGCCTTCGGTTCGCTGCTGGTCCTCGTCCCCTACGGCGTGGCAGGCGGCTGGATCATGCTCCGGGCCTGGCGGACGCAGAAGTACGGCGTTCCGACCGCCAAGTCGGTCACGACAGGCTGGGTGCCGCCGCCGGCGCGGGGGACGACGAGGCGCGCAAAAGCCGCCGCGCCACGTGAGCGCAAGCGGAAGGGCGCGGCGCCCACCACCACAACGCGCAAGCCCCCGGCTGCCAACAAGCGCTACACGCCCAAGGCGCCGCCCAAGAAGAAGGTGGCGCCACCGGCGAGCTGAGCCCCTCGCTCGGTTTCGGGCACCTCCTGCGTCCGAGCACCCGGCTCGGTCGGTCCCTCGGCGCCTCTCAGGTCGTCATGAGCGCCGAACGGAGGAGCTGTAAGACGTCGGCGCGGCGCCGCACGAGCGAGCGTGGCGTCGGCTCCTCGCCGAGCGCGCGCAGGACCTCGACCTCGGTGATCATGCCGATCACGGTCGAGTAGATCGCGAGAAGCAGCAGGTTCGGGTCGTGGCGCCGCATATGCCCAGCGTCCATCTCGGCTTCGAGGAAGTCCGACGCCCGCCGGACGAGCGGCTGGAGCTCCGCCGTCATGCGCGTCGCGCCAGGTGGCCCGAGCCGGGACACCTCGCGCACGAGACCGAGGAGCTCCGGGCGGCGGGCGGCGAGCCGGAACACCGATCGGACGACGGCTTCGACCTTGGCCCACCCGTCGCCTGCACCGTCGAGCGCCGCCTGCATGGCGTGCGCCAGCTCCTCGGCGCTGCGCGCGATGAGTGCGTCGAGGAGCGCCTCCTTGCTCGGGAACCAGTAGAGGATCGACTGCTTGGTGATGCCGAGCTCCCCCGCCAGCACGTCGAGCGAGGTGGCCTCGTAACCGCGGGTTCCCCACGCCGCGAGCGCTGCGTCGAGGATCCGTTCGCGCGTCGGCGTGGGCGCCGCATCGGGCACGCCAAGAGGTTACCCCACTCCCTACCAGATGGTAGACAACCCCACCTACCAGGTGGTAGACCAGTAGGATGCCGATCCCTGCAGCGCTCGCAGGCAAGCGGTTCTTCGTCACCGGTGGGACGGGGTTCTTGGGGACCGCGCTCATCGAGCGGATCCTCCGTCAGGTGCCCGACGCCGAGGTCGTGGCGCTCGTTCGACCGGGACGGCGGGCCGGAGCCG
Organism: Actinomycetes bacterium; assembly: GCA_021850345.1. The sequence continues at coordinate 2,689 of JAJZMN010000206.1, forward strand.
CCGAGCGCGCCGCGCGCGAGATCCTTCGCAACGACTGCTTCGACCGGCTCCGCGGCGAGTGCGGCGACCGTTTCGAGCAAGTAGCGAGCCGCCTGGTCGCGGTGCCCGGGGACGTGAGCCGTGACGGGCTCGGGCTCGACGCTGAAGGCCGCCACCTGCTCGCCTCGTGTGACGTGGTCGTGCACTCTGCGGCGACGGTCAGCTTCGACTCGCCACTCGACCAGGCCGTCGAGATCAACCTCCTCGGTCCCTCCCGAGTGGCGGCGGCGCTCTCGGCCGCCCGCGCCGAGGTGGGCCGCGCCGAGGGCGTCCACCTCATCGCCGTCTCAACCGCCTACGTCGCCGGCACCCACCAGGGCGAGGCGCGTGAAGAGCTCCTCAGCGCCAACCGCTTCTCGCTCGACGTCGACTGGCGCGCCGAGGTGGCATACGCCCGGGAGCTGCGCCGGGACCTCGAGAGCGAGTCCAGACGCGAAGAGATGCTGTCGAGGTTCGCGAAGAAGGCGCGTGAAGAGCTCGGCGGCGCCGGGGAGCACCTCCTCGCCGCGCGCGCGGAGCGCATCCGGGACGAGTGGATCAAGGACCGCCTCGTGCGCGCCGGCACGGCTCGGGCCCAGTCGCTCGGTTGGCCTGATGCGTACCCCTTCACCAAGGCGATGGGCGAGCGCGCGCTCATCGAGACCGTCGAGGTTCCCCTCACCATCGTCCGGCCGTCGATCATCGAGTCCTCGCTCAGCGAGCCGGTGCCGGGGTGGATCCGCGGTTTCCGGATGGCCGAGCCGATCATCATCTCTTTCGCGCGCGGGCTCCTTCGGGAATTCCCCGGGGTCCCCGAGGGGGTGACCGACGTCATTCCCGTCGACATGGTCGTCGCGGCGATCTTGGCGCTTGCGGCCGGTCCCGCGCCGGAGTCCCCCGCCGTGTACCACGTCGCCTCGGGGGTCGCGAACCCGCTGCGCTACGGGCGTCTCGTCGAGCTCATCCAAGAGTGGTTCGCCCGTCACCCGATCTACGACGACCGGGGCCAGCCGATCAGCTTGCCGGAGTGGTCGTTCCCCGGGCGCGGCCGCGTCCAGCGCCAGCTCCACCGCGCCACGAAGGCCATGGACGCGGCCGAGCGGCTGCTCACGGCGCTGCCCTTACGGGGGAGGCAGGCCTCGTTCTCCGCCACGGTCGAGGAACGCAACACGCTCGCGAAGCGCGCGCTCGGCTACGTCGAGCTCTACGGGGCGTACACCGAGACGGAGGCCCGCTACCGCGTGGACCGACTCCTCGAGGTCTGGGCCACCCTCGACGACGACGACCGGGCGGCCTTCTGCTTCGACCCCTCGGCCATCGACTGGAACCACTACGTCCACGACATCCACCTGCCGTCCGTGGTCGCCCATGCCCGGGTGAAGACCACGCCGGGCCGCCCCACGCTCGACAGCCGGCCCGAGCGTGCCCGCCGTGCGATCCTCTCCGGGGACCGTCACCTCGCGGCGTTCGACCTCGAGCACACGCTGATCGCAGCCAACGTCGTCGACAGCTACGCATGGCTCGCGTCGCGTCACCTCCCCGCCTCGCGTCGCCCCAAGCTGGTCGCCGAGCTGCTGGCCCAGGGGCCGTCGCTCCTCGCGCTCGACCGGCGCGACCGCGGCGACTTCCTCCGGTTCTTCTACCGCCGCTACGAGGGGGCTCCGGTCGAGCAGCTCGAGGAGGACGCCTGGGAGCTGTTCCACCGCCAGCTCCTCCCACGCGCGTTCCCCGCGGGGCTGGCCCGGGTCCGCCACCACCGCAGGCTCGGACACCGCACCCTGCTCATTACCGGGGCCCTCGACTTCGTGGTCGCCCCGCTCCGTCCGCTCTTCGACGACATCGTCTGCGCTCGCATGGCCCAGGCCGACGGGCGCTTCACCGGGAGGCTCGACGAGCTTCCCCCGATCGGCGAGGCGCGCGCGCAGCTCCTCGCCGACTACACGGCGGCCCACGGGCTCGACCTCGCAGAGTCCGTGGCGTACGCGGACTCGGCGAGCGACCTTGCCATGCTCGAAGCGGTGGGGTTCCCCGTGGCGGTCAACCCCGAGTCGCGCCTGTCGGCGATCGCGAGACGGCGCGGCTGGCACGTCGAGCACTGGTCGCGCGCCGCCGGCGGCGCAGCAAGGCCGCTGCCGCTTGGCCCCCTCGACGTCCGACGGCTCGCGACGACCAGCGATCGGGATCCGGCGTGAAGTCGCTCGTCTTCGAGCGGAACCTCCCTCGGTTCGCCGCGTCGCGGCTCGCCTCGGCGTTGGGCTCGGGACGTGGTGCGGCGATCGGACCGTTGCGGCTCGCAGAGACCGAGCCGCCAGAGCTTCCCGGGCCTGAGTGGGTGCGGGTGACGCCGCGCCTCTCGGGCATCTGCGGGTCGGACCTCGCGACGCTCGACGGCAGGAGCTCGCGCTACTTCGAGCGCATCGTGAGCTTCCCGTTCGTGCCCGGGCACGAAGTGGTGGGCGAGCTCGAGACGGGCGGGCGCGTCGTGCTCGAGCCGGTGCTCGGGTGCGCGGCACGCGGGATCGACCCGCCGTGCCCAGCATGCCGGCGCGGCATGATCGGCGGTTGCGAGCGCATCGCGTTCGGCTACCTCTCCCCCGGCCTCCAGACCGGCTACTGCGCGGACACGGGCGGTGGCTGGTCGTACGCGGGCCTCGTCGCCCATCCGAGCCAGCTGCACCCGGTGCCCGACGCGTTCAGCGACGAGGACGCGGTCGTGGTGGAGCCCGTCGCGTGTGCCGCGCACGCGGTCTGCGACGCGGGGCTCGCTGGCACAGAGACGGTCGCCGTGCTCGGCGCGGGGACCCTCGGCCTCGCAGTGGTCGCCGCGATGACCGCGCTCGCCGCGTCGGGCCGGGTGGCGGCACCCGGTGCGCTCTTGGTCGGGGCGCGCTATTCGCACCAACGCCGGCTCGCCGAGGATCTGGGCGCGACCGCATCGCCCCCTCCGGCCCAACTGGCGAGAGCGGTTCGCCGGCGGAGTGGCTCACTGTCCCTTGCAGACCCGGGACGCGGTGGTGCCTCGGGGCCGCTGACGGGTGGCGCCGACGTCGTCTTCGACTGCGTGGGGTCCGCAGACTCGATCGCCCAGAGCCTGGAGATGGTCCGCCCCCGCGGGCGTGTGGTGCTCGTCGGCATGCCCGGGCGGGTGCACCTCGACCTCGCCGCGCTCTGGCAGCGCGAGGTCATGCTCGCGGGCACGTACGCGTACGGCATCGAGTCGGTCCGGAGCGGCGGGGGAACCCGCGCGCAGGTCCGGACCTTCGACCTCGCGTTCGAGGTGGTCGCCGCACACCGGCTGGGAAGGCTGGTCTCTGCGACCTACCCGATCGACCGGTTCGAGGAGGCCGTGCAGCACGCGGGCGCTGCAGGCCGGAGGGGCGCGGTGAAGGTCGCCTTCGACCTGCGCCGTGCCGACGAACGACGCAGTGCCGGTCCCGGCGGCCGGCCGAGCACAGGAGGCACGCCATGACGCCCCGCCCAGGGCTCGTCCTCGAGGTTGACCGCTCCACCCCGCCGACCCTTTTCTGGCACGGCGAGCGGTTCGTCCTCGAGCGGCTGCCCGAGGGCAGCCGGGTCATCTACGCGCCCGAGCCGCTCGCCGCCCTCGAAGACCCGGTCGCCGCGATCCGCCACGCCCTCCTCCACCCCGTCGGCGACCGGGAGCCGCTGCCGGCCATGCTCCGACCGGGGATGCGCCTCACCATCTGCTTCGACGACGTCTCGCTGCCGCTCCCGCCGATGCAGGCGCCCGACGTCCGCCAGATGGTCATCGAGCAGGTGCTCGACATGGCAGCCGAGGCGGGGGTCGACGACGTCGTCCTAGTCGCTGCGCTGGCCCTGCACCGGCGGATGACCGAGGCGGAGCTGCGCCACGCGCTCGGCGACCGGATCTACGACGCGTTTGCGCCGCACGGGCTGCTCACCCAGCACGACGCAGAGGATCCCGACAACCTCATCCACCTCGGGACGACCGACAAGGGGGAGGACGTCGAGATCAACAAGCGCGCCGCGACGAGCGACCTCCTCGTGTACGTCAACATCAACCTCGTCGCGATGGACGGTGGCCACAAGAGCGTGGCGACGGGCCTCGCCAGCTACCGCAGCCTCCGCCACCACCACAACCCCAAGACCATGGTGCACAGCAGGTCCTTCATGGACGCGCCCTCTTCGGAGCTGCATTCGTCCAATTGGCGCATGGGACGGCTCATCGCGGAGAGCGGGGTGAAGATCTTCCAGATCGAGACGACGCTCAACACCGACACCTTCCCCTCGCAGTTCGGCTTCCTCCAGCGAAGGGAGTGGGAGTGGAGCCTGCGTGACCGCGCCACCTACGTCGCCACCGCCGCAGCGCTCGACCGGACCCCCGCACGCGTGGCACGCCAGATCTTCCACTCCATCCGCGCGCCGCACGCCCTCGTGTCCGTCCAGGCCGGCGAGGTCGAGGCCGTCCACGAGGTGACGACTGCCAACATCTGGAAGCAGCAAGGCGTGGAGGTCGACGGGCAGACCGACATTCTTACGATGGGTCTCCCCTACATCTGCCCCTACAACGTCAACTCGATCATGAACCCGATCCTCGTCGCGTGCCTCGGGCTCGGGTACTTCTTCAACCTCTACCGCGGACGGCCGCTCGTGCGGAAGGGCGGGGTCGTGATCATGCACCACCCCACCCCTTGGGAATTCCATCCCGGACACCACCCGAGCTACATCGACTTCTTCGAAGAGGTGCTGAGCGACACCACCGACCCGGCCGAGATCTCCAAGACCTACGAGGAGTCCTTCGCGACCGACCCGTGGTACGTGCACCTCTACCGCACCGGCCACGCCTACCACGGCGTCCACCCCTTCTACATGTGGTACTGGTGCGCGCACGCCCTCGACCATCTCGGACGCGTGATCGTCGTCGGGGGCGATCCCGCCGCGGTGCGCCGCATGGGCTTCTCGCCAGCCACGAGCCTCGACGACGCCCTCGAGATGGCCTCGGACGTCGTGGGGCGCTCGCCAAGCCTCACCCATGTCCACACGCCGCCACTGCTCATGGCCGACGTGCGATGAGCGGTGCGATGAGCGGTGCGATGAGCGGTGCGATGAGCGGTGCGATGAGACGCGCGTTATCGCCGGCACGGTTCCCGTTCGCGAAGCCCACGTGGCCCGCCGGAGTGCCACGCCCCGCCCCCGAGCGCCGTGTGGGGCTCGACTACGACCACGAATGGTCGCGCCGGTACCCCGTTCGGCTCGCCCGCGCGATGGTCCTCGACAACATCACGATGCCCGCCGCGCGCCTCGTCGCGCCGACGACGGTGCGTGGCACCGAGCACCTGCGCCACGTCACCGCACCGGTGATCTTCGCGGCCAACCACGCGAGCCACCTCGACACGCCGCTCCTTCTCACCACCCTTCCGGTCCGGTTCCGCCACCGCACCGTCGTCGCGGCCGCCGCCGATTACTTCTTCGACCGGCGATGGAAGGCGGCGCTGTGGTCCTTCTCGCTCGCGGCGATCCCGATCGAGCGCTCCCGGGTCAACCGCCGCTCGGCCGACGTCGCTGCCGAGCTGCTCGCCGACGGGTGGAACCTCGTCATCTTCCCCGAAGGTGGCCGCTCGCCGCACGGGTGGGCCCAGCCCTTCCGCCCGGCGAGCGCCGCCTACCTGGCACGGCGCACGGGCCGCCCGGTCGTGCCGGTCCACCTGAGCGGGACGCGCCACGTCCTGCCCAAGGCCGGCGAACGGCGGCTGCCGCGCCGCTCGCCCGTCTCCGTCGTCTTCGGCACGCCCCTCGTCCCCGACGAAGGCGAGGACGCTCGCCGGTTCAGCGCGCGCATCGAGAGGGCGGTGGCCGTCCTCGCGGACGAGGGCTCGAGCGATTGGTGGCGTGCCCGCCTGCGCGCGGCGCGCGGCGACACCCCCTCGCTCAGAGGTCCCGAGGTGGCCGAGTGGCGCAGGGCGTGGGCGCTCGACACCCGTCCCGCTGCCGGGCGCGACACCTGGCCACGCGTCTGAGAAGCTACACATTCGGGCGTGTCCCTGAGCGACGGCCCGACGCTCGACCTCACGGTGGTGGTCCCCTACTTCAACCCGGGTGATCGCGTCCGGGAGACGGTCGAGGAGCTGGTGCGGACCCTGTCGGGCACGGGAGCGAGCTTCGAGGTGATCGCGGTCTCCGACGGGTCGACCGACGGCAGCGAGCAGGCGCTCGTGGACCTTCCCACCGAGCTCGTCAGGACCGTCCGCCTCCAGCACAACCGCGGCAAGGGCGAGGCGCTGCGGGTGGGCTTCGCCATGGGGCGCGGGCGCTTCCTCGGCTTCATCGACGCGGACGGCGACCTCCCCCCGGACCAGGTGGCGACGCTCGCCGCGATCGCACACGACACCGACACCCCCGCGCCCGACGTCGTGCTCGGCTCGAAGCGGCACCCGAGGTCTCAAGTCGTCTACCCGCCGCTTCGGCGCGTCTACTCGTGGGTCTGGCAACAGCTCGTGCTCGCACTCTTCGGGCTCAAGGTGCGCGACACCCAGACCGGCCTCAAGCTCGTCAGGCGCGAAGTGCTCGCCGACGTCCTCCCCCGCATGCTCGAGAAGCGGTTTGCCTTCGACCTCGAGCTCCTCGTGGTGGCCAGCCGGCTCGGCTATCGGCGATTCGTCGAAGTGCCGGTCCGCATCCGCCAGCGCTTCGGCAGCACCGTCTCGCCGCGGGCCGTGGCCGGCATGCTCGCGGACCTCATCGCGATCTTCTACCGGCTGCGGATCTCGCGCTTCTACGACCGGCCGCGTACGTAGCGCCGGAGCTGCCGGGCGGCGGCGAAGCGCCCGAGCTGCCGGGCGGCGACGATGCGACGGGCGGCGAAGCGACGGGCGGCGAAGCGACCGGCGTGCACCTCGGCGATCCTCTCCTCTCGCAGCGCAGCTTCCTCGGCGTCGTCGAGGGGCTCGAGAGGAGCCCCGAGCGCCCAGGAAAGGAGCAGATCGGCAAGCGAAGGGTTGCGCGCGAGAACCGGGCCGTGCAGATAGGTGCCGACGATCCTGCCCGAGATCGCCCCTTCGGTCCCGTCTCCGTTGCCCACGCCGGCCACCACCCGCGCCAGCGCTCCGACCCCGGGGCCGAGGGCGGTCACCCCGCCGTGGTTCTCGAAGCCCGTGAGCAGCGACAGGCCAAGGGAGCGGTCTGCTGGTTCCGCCAGGACCTCGCCGACCGCCCTGCGCCCGGTGCCCTTCGACGTCGTGACGTCGAGCAGCCCCACGCCGGCGAGGGGCGTCCCGTCGGCTGCGGGGAAGGTCAGCCCGACGATCTGGTAGCCCGCGCATACCGCGAGGACGGGTGCTCCCCCCTCCACGGCCCTGGCGAAGGACGCGTCCGCGCGCAGGCGTTCGGCGGACGCGGTCTGCGCCGCGTCCTCTCCGCCCCCGAGGCAGTCGAGATCGCCGCTCGGGAGCG
>JAJZMN010000136.1 GCA_021850345.1 Actinomycetes bacterium
GAGATCAAGATGATGGAGGAATTCACCATCACCAGGAGCGCTCCGAGGGTGGTGTTCGAGAGGGTGAGCCACTTGCCCTTGTAGCGGTCCCCCTCGGCAGCCGCCGCCGCCGCTTGCCCTGCTCTGCTCGTCGCTCGACGTTCCAGCATGGTGGATTGGCTCCCGCTCCCTCGCTGCCGACTCCTCATGCCACGGGCGTCGCCCGGCACACTGACGTTAACGTTAGCGGTAACTACTGATGACGTGAACGTCAGCGGCAGCTTCGCCTTCAGTCGAGCCGGTAGATGGCCATGGGCCGGCTGTGCGGTTCGGTGAGGACGGGGCGAACATCGAGGAGCTCGAACCGGTTCTTCTCGAGCACGCGGCGCGACGCCCGGTTCTCGGCCTCAGGGGCAATGAGAAGATGCGCGCCCGGCACGTGCCGGCGGACCTCTGCCACGAGCCGGGCAATGAGCTCGGTGCCGACGCCGCGTCCCACGGCACGGCGCTCGCCGATGGCGTAGTCGGCGCCGACGTCGTCTTCTTGGGCGCCGTAGGACGCAGCCTCCTGCGGGTAGTCCTTCCAGCGGTACCACTGGCACCACCCGATGCCGACGCCGCCGAGCTCCACGATGCACATCACCGTCGGGCCCGCCGGGTCCCCGATCCGCCGCCGGTACTTTTCGACCTCTTTCTCGGGCGTCGACTCTCTGGTGAACCATCGGGCGACGTGAGGCGACCGCAACCAGCGCTCGACCATGGAGAGGTCGTCTGCGACCATCGGTCGGATGGTCACCGCCGGCGCCATCGCGGGTCAGCGTAGCCCCAGCCCGGTGCCCCTTTTGGACTCGCCCGGGGACCATCGCCTCTTGCGCCGAGCGGGGCGTGCGAGGAAGGGTCGGTGGGGACAGAGGAGGTGCCATGACGTTCGCGGATCGCGTCGACGCCGGCCAGCGGCTCGCCACGAAGCTCGAGCACCTCCGAGGCGAGCCACTCGTGGTGCTGGGTCTTCCTCGGGGCGGCGTGCCGGTCGCCCTCCAAGTGGCCGTAGCGCTCGGTGCCCCACTCGACGTGATCGTCGTGCGGAAGCTCGGCGTCCCGTTCCAGCCGGAGCTCGGCATGGGTGCAATCGGCGAGGGCGGAGTCCGCGTGCTGAACGACGAGGTCCTGCGCACGGCAGGCGTCTCCGAGGTCGAGGTCGAGGCGGTGGAGGCGCGAGAGCGGGCGGAGTTGGAGCGGCGGGCGAGACGCTTCCGGGGGGACCGCGCCCCCGTCCCGCTCGCCGGACGGACGGCCGTCATCATCGACGACGGCATCGCCACCGGTTCCACCGCCCGGACGGCCTGCCAGGTCGCCCGCGCCCACGGTGCGGCGAAGGTGGTGCTCGCCGTGCCCGTCGCGCCACCGGGCTGGGAGCGTCGAATCGGATCGGATGCCGACGAGCTCGTCTGCCTTGCCACGCCGGACGCCTTCTTCGCGATCGGCCAGTTCTACGAGGACTTCTCGCAGACCACCGATGAAGAGGTGCTCAACTGCCTCGAGCGAGCTGATCGCAGCCCCCAGGCACTCGCGCGTTCGCGCGCCGGAAAGGTCGGGCCCGTCGGCAAGGACGACCCGCCCGGCGATCCCGCCATCCTTGACGAGACGGTCGAGGTTGAAGCGGGCGCGGTGCACCTGGGCGGCCAGCTTGCGCTCCCCGCGCACGCGGTCGGGATCGTGGTGTTCGCGCACGGGAGTGGCAGTAGCCGGCACAGCCCGCGCAACCGCTACGTCGCGACCGTCCTCAATGAGGCGGGGATCGCCACGCTCTTGTTCGATTTGCTGACCGTGGAAGAGGAGGTCGACCGCGCGAACGTCTTCGACATCCCCCTGCTCGCCCGGCGCCTCGTCGACGCCACCCGCTGGTTGCGTGCCCAGCCTGGCTGCACCGGGCTGCCCTTCGGGTACTTCGGGGCAAGCACCGGCGCGGGCGCAGCGCTATGGGCCGCCGCCGAACGTGACGTCGACGTGGCCGCGGTCGTTTCGCGCGGTGGGCGTCCCGATCTCGCCCGCCACCGGCTTCCGGACGTGACCGCGTCGACCCTCCTCATCGTTGGCGGGCTCGACGACGTGGTCCTCGACCTCAACCGCGAGGCTCAGGCGCTCCTGCGTTGCGAGAACAGCCTCGTCGTCGTCCCCGGCGCGACGCACCTCTTCGAGGAGCCCGGCACGCTGGAGTCCGCGGCCGTAGCGGCTCGCGACTGGTTCACGACCCACCTTGGCGCACCGGTCCACCGGGCGGACTGAGCAATGACGCTCGCCCTCGCGGGCGACATGATGTTGGGGCGCAAGGTTGCCGGGCGCGTTGGGGCGTCGCGTTGCTCGACACGTTCCGCCATCTCGCCGACGCTGGAATCGCGTGCGTTGGCGCCGTACCTGACGAGGAAGGGGACCGGCGGCCGGTCGTGCTCGACTATTGGCACGCGCGGCTGGCTGACGACGGCACGGCAGCGTGGATCGGCCGGGCGCTTCCGGGATGCCTGCGCTCGCTCGGCACCGAGTTTTCCGAGCTGGGCGCCCGTCTCTTCATCGATCTCGGGACTGCCGAAAAGCGATCGCCAGTGGTCGCCACGCAACACAACACACGAGAGGAGGCGCCATGGCGCTGGAGCTGAGTGCGGTACCCATCGAGAAGGTCGACGACGTGAACGTCATCATCGGTCAGGCGCATTTCATCAAGACCGTGGAGGACCTGCACGAGGCGATGTCGGGAGCCGGACCACACCTGCGGTTCGGCCTCGCGTTCTCCGAAGCGTCGGGTCCCTGCCTCATCCGGCGTTCAGGCAACGATGAGGCGCTGGTGGAGCTCGCGACGAGAAACGCCGAGTCGATCTCGGCTGGGCACGTCTTCGTCGTGTACCTGCGTGAAGGGTTCCCGATCAACGTGCTCAACGCGATCAAGCACGTCCCGGAGGTCTGCACCATCTTCTGCGCGACGGCGAACCAGATCGAGGTGATCGTCGCGCAGACCGACTTCGGCCGTGCGGTGCTCGGCGTGATCGACGGCATGCCTCCTGCAGGCGTCGAGACGGCGGAGGACGAGGCGGAGCGTAAGACGCTGTTGCGGTCGATCGGCTACAAGCTCTGATCCGAGCGCGACCGAGGTGGAGCGGAGGAGAGCCCGTCGCAGTACTCGCAGTCGTTGGTCATGAGACGTTGCATCGCTCTCACGGCGGGTCGTCGAAGACGGCGAACATGCGGGGGTGGGGCGTGCGGGCGTCAGGCCGCGTCCGCGTCGACAAGACCGCGCACCGCTCGCAAGATCTCCTCGTCGGTCGCCAAGGCGTAGTCGTCGCTCAGCCACGCGCCGGCCAGTTCGCCTCGGACCCGTCGCAGTGACCCGTCGGGCCGGTACACGAGACGGTCCAAGAGCCCGTTGCGCACGACCACGCCGAATGGCTCGGGATCCCAGCCTGCACTCGTCACGATCGTCCGGATCTCTTCGATGGAGAACGGTGAATCGGCCCAGAGGGGAAGCCATGTCATGACCTCTTCGGGCTTGCGCCCGCCGGCCAGGTAGCCCATCCGCGCTGTGTCCTCGGTGAGCACCCCGAGGACGTCGATCAGGCGTCCGTGCCAGCCCTTCTCCACCTTCAGCTCGTCGGCGACTCCGGGCCGCACGGCCCCATTGGCCGCCACGTGGTGCGCGAGCGCGTACGCGAGCTCCTCGAGGGTCGGCTGCGACCACTTGTGGCCGGCCGTCGTCACATCGGTCCCTTGCATGGCGCTCCTCCTTCCCGGGGCGTCATGCCGACTGTCGCGCGCGACAGCTCGCAGAGTTCGCCCACGCAGACAACCTGACCTTCCCAGCCATCGACTGGAAAGGGACCTACGTCACATTCGCGGGCGGTGGGACGAGCGAAGCGCTAGCGGTCGTCGCGCGCGCCGACGAGCCGCCGCAACCATCCACCGCGCTCGGAGGACGCCTCCTCCTTGCAGCGGCAACGTTGCGACTTGGGCACGTGGGCGAGCACTTGTTCCACGTGGGCCCCGCACCCCTTCCAGGACGGGCGGCCACATTTACGGCAGGTCACAGCTCGGCACATACCCCGTAGGGTATCATGGGTCGCGTCGCGTCGCGTCGAGTCCGCGGCGACTGCCGACCAGGGGCTCGGCAAAGGAGGTAGAGGTGGAACTACCCGACGAGGTGGTGAAGGACGTCCGCCGCCGGCTGCACCGGGCGGCAGGGCAGCTCGGCGCGGTGGACCGGATGCTTGCCGAAGGGTGCGAGTGCCGGGACATCGTGATGCAGCTCTCGGCCGCGACCAAGGCGCTCGAGCAAGTCGGGTTCAAGATCCTCGCCGCGGGCCTGACCTACTGCGTGGAGCACCCCGAGGAGGCCGCCGAGCAGGGTTACGCCCTCGAAGAGGTGCAACGGATGTTCATGCGGTTGGCTTGACTCATGCGGTTGGCGTGACGGGGCGCCGAAGGTGCCGGTTTCCCTGAGCTTGGCGGGGAGGCGGCCGGAGCCAGCGCAGCCACTCGGCATCGCCCAAGAGCGAGAGCCGTCGCTCGAGGACCGGGTTGTCGACGCACTGGCTGACGTGGCAGGCGACGGCCCGTGCCTGCGGCTCTCGGTCCACCTGCAAGACGACGTCGATCTCCTCCGGAGGGCGGCCGACGAACCTGGTTCCGAATTCCTCGTTGAGCGACTCCGCCACCCTGTGAGGGATCGCCCACGCGAGCGCGGGAAGAGCGGGGGCGCCCGCCATGGCCGCCTCGGTCGCGCGGCAGTGGTCGGGATGACCCGTCACGCCGCCTTCGTCGAAGACGAGCAAGACGTCGGCTTCCACCTCTTGGGCGAGGCGCGTGACCTCGGCGGCCAGATCGTCAAGCGACTCTGATGCCAGCGCGCCGTCAGGGTGGTCGAGCAGCTGGACCCGGCTGACGCCCAGCGCGTCCGCAGCGCAGGTGAGCTCGGCGCGCCGGACCTCGCCCAGCGCGACTTCGAGCTGGGCGTCTCCTGCACCGAGGGTGGACGCCTCCCCGCAGGTGAAGCAGAGCACGGCGACCTTGGCGCCCTCGGCCGCGAAACGGTCAAGAACGGCTCCCAGACCGAAGCTCTCGTCGTCAGGATGCGCGCAGACGGCGAGCACGGACCTGACTGGTGGCAGGTGCTGACTGCCCGTCAGGTTCATCAACCGGCCAGACGGCTCACCGCCCGCTCGAGCGAGGCGGCGGCTCTCGCGCCGAGCGCCTCCAGCTCACCACTTGCCTCCTGCCCGCCGGCGGCGAGCAATGCCCGCGGATCGACGATCGCCACCCGGGTCCGGCCCTCGCCGGCTTCCTCGAGCACGACGTTGCACGGCAGGAGCAGCGCCAAGGCGGGGTCGAACTCGAGGGCTCGGTGCGCGAGCTCGGGGTTGCACGCGCCAAGGATCTTGAGGGGCGAACGCTCGACACCCAACTTCGCCTTCAAGGTCGCGGCGACGTCGATCTCGGTGAGTATCCCGAATCCCTCGTTCGCAAGTGCAGCGCGGACGGCGTCCTCCGTCTCGCCGAAAGGCTTGTCAACGGTCTTCTCGATGGCCTTCATCTACGCCTCCACTCGATTACGCCTCCACTCGATCAGGTCGGAAAAGAGCGTCTCAGGCCTTGGCTCGGGCCATCTCGTCGATCTGGCGGCGAACGTCATCCATGTCCAGCGCCTGCACTTTCGTGATCAGCTCTTCGAGCGCCGCTGCCGGAAGCGCGCCCGGCTGGGCGTAGAGCAGCACGTTGTCCCGGAATGCCATGAGCGTAGGAATCGACATGATCCCGAAGCGGGCGGCGAGCTGCTGCTGGTCTTCGGTGTCGACCTTGGCGAAGACGATGTCAGGATGGGAGACGGACGCAGCTTCGAAGATGGGTGCGAACATCCGGCACGGCCCGCACCAGCTCGCCCAGAAGTCGACGAGCACCGTCTCGCTGGAGCTCACCGTCTCGTCGAAATTGTCCTTGTTCAGTGCGACCGTTGCCACAGGGTCCTCCCGTCTTCGGCCGTGTGCCCGCTGCACTCACGGCTTCTGATCCAACAACAACTATACCCCACAGGGTATTCCGGCGGGACCGGGACGGCTACCGGGACGGCTACCGGGACGACTACCGGGACAACTACGAGGACGGCTCGGGGGTCGGCCGGCCTGCGCTCGCGTTCCGTTAGGGTTGCAGCTCGTAGGGTTGCAGCTCGCAGACGCCCCGCACCGTGGCACGGCTTGCCGGGGGCGGCGAGTGCCCCCGCACCTCGGTGAGCGACTCCCGTAGCGAAGGGAAGGCCGCAGGACGCGCTCGTGGGCGGAAGCACGTACAGAACGAAACGCCGTACAAGGACCAGAGAGAGAAGGAGGTGGGGTGGTGAGCGTCGCGGTCGCGACCGATGCCGAGGTGCCGGCCGAAGCGGCGCGGCGCAGGACGTTCGCCATCATCAGCCATCCGGACGCCGGCAAGACCACCCTGACCGAGAAGTTCCTCCTCTATTCGGGGGCGGTCGCGGAAGCCGGAGCCGTGAAGGCCCGTGCCGGAAGGCGGCGTGCCACCTCCGACTGGATGGAGCTCGAGCAGAAGCGAGGCATTTCGATCACCTCGACGGTGCTGCAATTCACGTACCGCGACCACGTCGTGAACCTGCTCGATACGCCCGGGCACCGGGACTTTTCGGAGGACACCTACCGGGTGCTCGCCGCGGCCGATGCGGCGATCATGGTCCTCGACGTAGCCAAGGGCGTCGAGGAGCAGACGCGCAAGCTGTTCGAGGTCTGCCGTGCCCGGTCACTTCCCGTGCTCACGTTCCTCAACAAGTACGACCGCCCGGGTCGAGACACGCTGGAGCTGCTCGACGAGATCGAAGCCCAGATCGGGCTCCGTCCGACGCCGGTGACCTGGCCAGTGGGGATCGCCGGAGACTTCCGCGGGGTCATCGACCGCCGGGACGGCAGTTTCACCCGATACCGGCGGACTGCCCATGGCGCCACGGCGGCGCCGGAAGAGCGCGTCGACCCGCGCAGGGGAGCGAACGAGGAGGGTGACGCCTGGCGACAGGCGCGCGAGGCCGTCAACCTGCTCGAGGAGGTCGGCGCAACGCTCGACGTTGCCTCGTTCCTCTCCGGCGAGTCGAGCCCGTTGTTCGTCGGCTCTGCGCTCACCAACTTCGGGGTGCGCCATCTCCTCGACGCGGTGGTGGACCTCGCACCGCCTGCGACGCCGCGCCGAGGCGACGGAGGGCAGAGCCGACCGCTCGACGCGCCGTTCGCGGGGTTCGTGTTCAAGATCCCGGCCAACATGGATCCCGCACACCGCGACCATGTGGCGTTCGTGCGGGTCTGCTCGGGGCGCTTCGTCCGAGGCATGACCCTCGTGCACGGCCGGAGCAGCCGGCCATTCTCGACGAAGTACGCCACCTCGGTCTTCGGATCCGAGCGCGACACCATCGACCTGGCGTACCCCGGCGATGTCATCGGCCTCGTCAATGCCGGCGACTTGCAGATCGGCGACACCCTCTACGACGCGGAGCCCGTGACGTTCCCACCGATCGCCACCTTCGCGCCGGAACTGTTCGCTTCGGCGAGGCCCAGAGACACGGGCCGGCACAAGCAGTTCCATCGAGGGCTCACCCAGCTCGAACGCGAGGGCGTCGTCCAGGTGCTCCGCGACCCCGATGGCGATCCGGTCCCGGTGCTCGCTGCGGTCGGCGCCATGCAGTTCGAGGTGTTCGCCCATCGCCTGGCCCAGGAGTTCGGCGCCGAGGCACAGCTCGTCCCCGCCTCCTTCAGGGCCGCCCGCCACACCGACCGGGAGACGGCCGAGCTGTTGCGTCGTTTTCCGGGCACGAGGGTCCTCGCCCGTGCCGACGGCCGCCTCCTCGCGCTCTTCGAAAACCCCTACCAGCTGCAGAGGCTGGAAGACGAGCACCCCGAGTGGTGCCTCGAGCCGGTCCTCAGCGCAGGAGAAGCGCGAGAACGCGCCCGGTCTGCCCCGACAAGAATCCCGTGATAGGACTCAAGTAGGTTCCCGCGTCGTGACGCGTCGTCGCCGCCACATCCGGCTCTCGCTCCTCATCTCGGGGCTCCGCTGGCGGTGGCGCAGCTCCCTTGCGATGTTCGTGGTCGCGCTGCTCGGAACGGGGATCGCCGCGTTTGGTCCGATCTACCTCGCGCTCGAGAACCAGACGACGCTCACCCAGACGTTGCAGGCCGCGGTGCCCGCCAATGTCGGGCTCACGCTCCTCCCCATTGGCGAGGGCAACACGGCGGCTCTCGCTCAGGCAGCGCGCGCGTTGGGGCGATCAGACGTCGGGCCCTTCTACGGGCACGCGATCCAGACCCGGCTCGCTGCGCTGGCGACCAGCGCCCACGGGCAGCCCTACATCAGCACCCTCGCGTCAAGGACCGGCGTCTGCCGCCACCTGCACATGGTCGCCGGCCGCTGCCCGACGACCCGGGGCACGATCGCCGTGAGCGACCGGAGTGCGAGGCTGCTCGGCTGGAAGGTGGGCACGCGTGCGGTGGTCGACCTGGGGAAGGGCTCGCGAGCGACCCTCGTCGTCGCGGGCCTCTACGCGGCGGGCAGCGCCGCGACACCGTACTGGTGGGGTCAGAACTTCTTCGGCTACGGCACCGGGAGCCCGCAACTCCCACGCCTCGACGACGTGTTCGCGGGCGCGCGGACCGTCGACGTCGCGCGGTACTTCACGACGCTCGACCAATTCCCGCTTCGCGCCGGCACCCTCGCCACCGGCTCGGCCGGCCGCATCGACGCCGCCCTCAGCC
The DNA here is from genome assembly GCA_021850345.1 of Actinomycetes bacterium. The sequence goes on from JAJZMN010000136.1 coordinate 8,763, forward strand.
GCCTCGGCGCGTCCGATCTTCGTCACGGCGTCCGGCTCGGCACCGAGCTCCCACGCGTGCTCGCAGGAGCCGAGTCGACCGAGCGCACGGCGGGGACGATCGTCTCCGTCGTCGACCTCGAGCTCGCGCTTTTCGCCGTCTTCGTCCTGTACTTCGTGGCGAGCCGCACGGCCGCGGACCGCGAGCCCGACGTCCGTCTCGCGGCACTGCGGGGGTACCGGCCGCTGAGCACGCTCGCGGTCGCGATGTCCGAGCCCGTGGTGGTCGTCCTCGCGGCGGTGCCCGCGGGCTTGCTCTGCGCCTGGGCGGGCGCGAGCGCCATGGCTCCGGCGGTGTTCGGAAGCCAGGCGGGCGCGCCGGTGCCGCTCGCGGCAATCGGCGCCGCCGTCGCAGCGGGGCTCGCGGGGCTCGTCGCCACCGCCATCGGCACGAGGCACGTCCTCGTGTCGAGCGCCGACACGCCCGTCGGGGCCACGTCTGCACTCGCACGCCATTCCGTCGCCCGGGTCGTCGCCGAGGTCCTCGCGATCGGGGTGGCGGGAGCGGCCTTCTTCGAGCTCGCGGTGACCGGCGTCTCCACCGGTCCGGGATCGTCCGCGGACGCCTTGGCGGCGCTGGCACCCGGGCTGCTGGCTCTCGGGGTCGGCGTCCTCGGGACGCGGCTCTTGCCGGTGGCGCTCCGCCCCTCCCAGCGGCGGACGGCATACTCCCCGAGGCTGACGGCCTCCTACGCCTCACGCCGGGTCGCGCGCCGATCGGAGTTCACCGCGGTGGTACTGCTCGGAGCGCTCGCCGTCGGACTGGTCTCGTTCGCCGTCAGCGGCTGGGCGATCGCCGCCCGGAACCGCGACGCGCGCAGCGCCTTCGACGTGGGGGCGCCGACGGTGCTGACCGTGTCGGTGCCCCCCGGTGTCACATTCCTTTCCGCCGTGCGGGGGGCCGAGCACGGCCGGCACGACGCGATGGCGGCCGTCGTCGAGCACGCGGCCAGCGGGACGACGCTCGCGGTCGACTCGAGAAGCATGGCGTCGGTCGTGTCGTGGCCCTCCACGATGGGGATCGGTGCTGCCGCAGTCGCGCGCCGACTCGTGCCCCGGGGCCTCACGCCTCCCGTCGAGGTGTCCGGAACGGCGATCGCGGTCCGCGCCCAAGTGCGCGAGACCTTCAGCGGACAAGCGCCCCAGCTCGCCGTCGACCTGTACGACCCCGACTACCAGGACTCGACGCGCCTTACACTCGGGTCCCTCCTGCCGGGGACCCACACCTACCGCGCGGCGCTCGCCGGCGCGTGCCCCGGCGGCTGCAG
>JAJZMN010000021.1 GCA_021850345.1 Actinomycetes bacterium
GCTCGCCCTCGTCCTCCTGCCCGTGTTCCTCGTTCCGGCGCGCATCGTCGGCCGCAAGCTCGGCGCGATCACCAAGGAGAGCTACGACCTGAACGCGCAGATGAACGTGGTGATGCAGGAGCGCTTCAACGTCTCGGGCGCGATGCTCGTCAAGCTCTTCGGCCGCCCGGAGCAAGAGGCGGCCCACTTCGAAGAGAAGGCCGCCCGGGTGCGCGACATCGGGATCCTCCAGGCCCTCTACTCCCGGATGTTCATGGTGGCGCTCGTCCTCACGGCGTCGCTCGCCACCGCCTTTGCCTACGGCTTCGGCGGAGTCGAGGCGGTGCGCGGCGCGCTCGCGGTGGGTACCGTCGTCGCGCTCACCGCGTACCTGGCCCGTCTCTACGGCCCGCTCACCCAGCTTTCCAACGTGAACATCGACGTGATGACCACGCTCGTGTCCTTCGAGCGCATCTTCGAGGTCCTCGACCTCACCCCGATGATCACCGAGCGCCCTGACGCCCGAGCGATCCCCCGTGGGCCCACGGCGATCGAATTCGACCACGTCGACTTCTCGTACCCAACCGCCGAGGAGGTCTCGCTCGCCTCCCTCGAGGCGGTGGCGACGCTCGAGAGCTCCGTGCACGCGCAGGTCCTCCACGACGTCACCTTCCGAGTCGAGCCCGGGCAGATGGTGGCACTCGTCGGCCCCTCGGGTGCAGGAAAGACGACGATCAGCTCCCTGGTCCCCCGCCTCTACGACGCGACGGGCGGCGCAGTGCGCGTAGGGGGAGTCGACGTGCGCGACGCGACGCTGGACTCGCTACGCGACCTCGTCGGCGTGGTCACCCAGGACCCGCACCTCTTCCACGACACGCTGCGAGCGAACCTGCGCTACGCCCGCCCCGAGGCGAGCGACGAGGAGCTGCGGGTGGCCCTCGAGGATGCCCAGATCCTCCCTCTCGTCGCGCAGCTGCCCGACGGGCTCGACACCGTGGTCGGTGAGCGCGGCTACCGCCTCTCGGGCGGTGAGAAGCAGCGGGTCGCACTGGCCCGCCTCATCTTGAAGGCTCCCGACGTCGTCGTGCTCGACGAGGCGACCGCCCACCTGGACTCCGAGTCCGAGGCGGCGGTGCAAGAGGCCCTGCGGCGAACGCTCGCCGGACGCACCTCTCTCGTGATCGCGCACCGGCTCTCGACGGTGCGAGACGCTGACCAGCTCCTAGTGATCGATGGTGGCCGGATCGTCGAGCGTGGTACCCATCGCGAGCTCCTCGGGGCCGGCGGCCTCTACACGCTGCTCTACCAGACCCAGTTCGCCGACCAGGAGGCTTCCGTCGAACGAGTGGCCGACGCCCGTCCGGTCTGATGATAAGAACAGGCGATGGCCTCTACGCCGCAGAAGAAGCGCGGGCCGCTGCGCAAGCTGCGTGACGCACCAGCTCGATTCATCGGTCGCACCCCGTGGCTCCGGCGACGCTATGCGCGCCGCATGCTGAAGACGATCGAGAAGCACAAGAAGAAGAACCGCCCCATGCCCGAGAGCCTTGCCCGCCTGGACCGCCAGCTCCGACGTGTCCCGGCGCCCAAACGCCAGCAGGTCGTCGAGCAGATGATGGAAATGAGCTCGACGAGTGACGAGCTCGCCACCAACCGTGCCCTGCGGCGAGCTTCCTCCCGCCAAGAGCGTCAGAAGGGCCAACGCGGTGGGGGTCTGCGGCCAGGGACGCTTCCTGGACAGCCGCGCCAGCGCCCGCGCGGCTAGTCGCGCCCTCGAGCCCCCATACTCACGCTCCCGAGACTGCCCCGTGCCCAACAGCAACCCTTTGGCCTTCGACCCGATCGCCCAAGCCCGTCGGCATTGGGAGCTCCGCGGCTGGACGGCCGCGGCTCCCACGATGGCAGTGGTCACCTCCGTCATGCGCGTCCAGCAGATCCTGCTCGGTCGTGCAGACGGAGCCCTTCGCCCGCACGGGCTGACCTTCGCCCGCTACGAGGTGCTCATGCTGCTCTCGTTCTCCCGGCGCGGCGAGCTCCCGCTCGGCAAGATCGGCGCGCGCCTCCAGGTGAACCCTGCGAGCGTGACCAACGCCGTGGACCGCCTCGAAGCGCAAGGGCTGGTCGAGCGGGTCCCGAACCCGCGTGACGGACGCGGGACGCTCGCCCGCCTGACCGATGCTGGCCGCGACCGCGCGCTCGCGGCGACCGAGTCCTTGAACGCCGAGCTGTTCGGAGATCTCGGGATCGACGATGAGGAGCAGGCCCGCCTCTTCGAGCTCTTGCGCGACGTGCGACGCGCTGCAGGGGACTTCGTCTCTTCTGCAGCGAGCACCGACGCCGAGGATCGGTGATCGCCGGCGGGTCCCAGCCGCTGTCCGGTGGGTTCAGGGTCGCCCCGGGCGCCGAATACCACGCAGCCGACACCGCAGCGCCACGATCCACGACGCGACGTGAAGCCGACGTGCGTGAGGCCGACGTTGGTGAGGCCGCCGTTCGTTGGCGGTGCTCGGACATCTCGCCTCACCTCCTCGGATCGCGGGCGGCTTGAATTTCGTTCCTCGATCTGTGTCTTTCTCGATCTGTGTCTTTCTCGATCGCGGGGCTTCGGCGGCACGCCTTGGGAGCTGACGTTGGATGCAGCCGCCAGGGCACTCCCCGCGAGGCGATGTACCCGGGGCCGGGAGCGTCGAATGGCACCAAGGCGGGTATGCGACCCCTCGAAGTCGCCGACGGCGACAACGTTGAAAGTCGCCGACGGCGACAACGTTGACTCCATGAGGAGGGTGAACGATGACAACGTCCACAGCCGACGCGCCGCACGAGCCCGACCGGATGCCAAGCAGCGAAGAGGAAGCGGCCGCCGAGAAGTCCGAGAAGCGGCTCGACGAGTCTGGAAAGGAACGCGCGGTGGCAGCCAGCTACGAGGAAATGGCCCGTCGAGGTGTCGACCAGAAGGGCGAGGGGCGCATCGAACAGGTGCGGACCGACTCCACGCCGGGTGCATGATGTCGGCGTGGACGCAGCTCCCGAGCACGACTGGACTACCGGACCCTTGGCAGGGTGCCTCGTCGCCGACTTCAGCCGGGTCCTCGCCGGGCCGCTGGCAACCATGGTCCTCGGTGATCTCGGCGCTACCGTCGTCAAGGTCGAGCATCCCCGCGGCGACGACACGCGCCAGTGGGGGCCGCCGTTCGCCGACGGAGAGAGCACGTACTACTTGAGCGTGAACCGGAACAAGCGGAGTGTCGTGCTGGACCTCGCGACCGATGACGGCCTCGGCGATGCACGCCTACTCGCCCGTCGCGCGACAGTGCTCATCGAGAATTTCCGCCCCGGGCGGTTCGCCGAGCTCGGCTTGGGCTACGACGAGCTCACCAGAGAGAACCCTCGACTCGTCTACTGCTCCATCTCTGGCTTCGGCGGACCAGGGACGCCCGGCGCGGCGCTCGCCGGTTACGACTTCGTCGCACAGGCGATGAGCGGTCTCATGGACGTGACCGGTCCCCCGGGCGGACCGCCCTACAAGGTGGGCGTGGCCGTCGTCGACGTGCTGACGGGCCTGCACGCCGCCATCGGCATCCTCGCAGCGCTCGCCAGCCGGGCCCGCAGCGGGCGAGGCCAGCTGGTCGAGATCGACCTGTTCTCGACGGCACTCGCATCGCTCGTGAACCAAGCCTCGGCGTTCGTGAACGCAGGGGTGCTCCCGCACGCGCTCGGGAACCGTCACCCGAGCATCACGCCGTACGAGACGCTCGCCGCACTCGACGGCGACCTCGCCGTCGCCGTCGGCAACGACATCCAGTTCCGCGCGCTGTGCAGGGCACTCGGCTGTGACGAGCTCGCCACCGATGAACGCTTCGCCACCAATCCCGCACGTGTCGCGCACCACGAGCCGCTCGTGACCGCGCTCGAGACGCAGCTCGGCCGTTACACGGTCGCGGCGGCAGTGGCCACGCTACGCACCGCTGGCGTCCCCTGCGGGCCGGTCAACGACGTGCGCGGCGCGCTCGACGACGCGACGGCGCTCGGCCTGGATCCGGTCGTGCACATGGTCGACGGGATGCGCCGCGTGGCGACGATCGCGAGCCCCCTGCGCCTCTCTGATACTCCCGTCTCCTACCGCAAGCTGCCACCTCGCCTCGGCCAGGACACCGACGAGGTGATCGCTTGGCTCCGCACGCCGGACACAAGGCCACTCGACCCACCAGATTGAACCGGGCCCAGGCTGCCCGGGGTCACGCTGCCCGGGGTCACGCTGTCTGGGGTCAGCCCGGCGTGGGCCCACCAGCAGTAGGAGCCGCCGCCGTCTCGGCGGCCTTCGCGAGCCGCTGGAGCTCCTCTTCGACCATGAGGTTGTGCTCGATCTCGTCCTGCTTGGCGCGACGCGGGGACCAGCGACCCGTCATGACCAGGACCAGCGGAATGAAAGCGAGCTCGCCTGCCACGCACACCCAGTACCAGTGCTGCCACTGCATCGGCGTGGCAGCGGCCGCAGCGACGACCTGGTGGAGCTTCGACGCGTTCGCGCTGAAGAACGCCGATTCGGCCCGGATGTGCGGGTCCTTCGCCACGGCGAGCAAGCTCTTGAGTCCGACCTCCTTGATCGCCTTGGCGAGCAGGGGCGCCGGTATCTTGTTCGTCGGGTACTTCGAGAGCTGCGCGAACAGCGTCGGGTGCGCCAGCACGGTCTTGATGGTCGGGTCAGCCTTCTCGATCGCCAGAGCCTTCTTCCCGAGTGCCCCGTACGCGACGAGCGCGTTGGTGGAGGACACGACGTAGGGCAGGATGAAGACGGAGATGGCCACCGTCGCCCTGATGATCCAACCCCATACGGCAAGGCCGTGCGCGGTGAGCGCGGGGCTCCGCCGCTCGACGGTCTCGGTGAAGCTCGCCATCCACGGGGCATAGGCGATGGCCGTGAAGGCCGCGATGAGCGACACGATCAGGGCGAATTCGTAGTACGACGTCGCCGGAGCGGTTGCCTTCGTGAGATAGAGGATCGTCATCGCCACCGTGCCGAGCGCGCCGACGATCATGAACGGTTTGCGGACGCGCAGGCGGTCCGATACGACCCCCACCACGATGAGCGCGATGGCGTCGATCCCCCACCACCAGTTGCCCAGCGCGTTCGCCTTTGACGCCGTGTAGTTGAACACCGTCTCGAAGTAGACAGGATTGAAGCCGACTGCGGTGTAGTAGATGATCAGGAAGAGGCTGACCGCGAGTGCGGACAGCACCACATCGGTCTTCACGACCTGACGCCATGGATGCCGGGTGCTCGCCTCCACGTCGACGCCCCGGGCACGGGCCTCGACCAATGCCAGGTCACGCATGTTGACCATGATCTGGTCGCGCAGCTTCGGGGTCAGCTCCCGGAGCCCGAAGAGCGCGGCCAAGAAGACGACCATACCGACAATCCCGCAGATCACGAACTGGTCCTGCCATGCCCCGAGGTGGGAGAGGGTGTTGCTGGCGACCTCAGCGACGACAAGGCTGCCGACGACCGGGCCGAGGGTCCAAAAGCCCATCGCCGAGGCACGTCCGAGCTGAGGGGAGAAGTCACGGACGAGTGCTGGCGTCGCGACGAGGATGATGCCCTCGACGAAGCCGACCGCCGAGATGATGATCGCGAACACCCACTCGTTCGGTGCGTTCGGGACACCGAAGAGGATCAAAAGTCCGGTGACCCCGAGACCATACGCGACGAGGTTCGCCCGACCCCAGCGGTCCGCGATGCCGGCAAGGACCGACGTGAAAGCTCCGATCGCGTTTCCCACCACGGTGATGTCGACGTAGAAGCGGAAGGACATGTGGTAACTGGCCAGGATCTGCGGGGCCACCGCACCAGCCACGTAGAGCTGGTAGTACAGGACGATCGTCGCCAACACCACGATCGCGAGGTAGAACACACGCCATCCCGTGTTCGGGTAGTGGTCGATCTGGCGGTACCACAGCCGAGAAAGCACGCCTGTCCCCCCGTGTGCCACCGTCGCATCACCGATCGCTCGCGCAGCCACCTTCTGCGCCCCCCTTCCGAACGCCTGAGTGAGCGTCCAAGACTCCGGCTTTTCACGACGGTAGCGTCCGACGACGACGCGTGCAGCGCATATCGGATTCCGGCGGGGAGACGGCGTCCGTGTCAAAGCGCATCGGCTGGCCAGAGGGGTGGGGCAACCGCTCCCCCGCCGCGCGCCGCATCATGGCGGCAGCCGACGAGCCCTTCTTTCCCAAGGGCGCGACGGCCGCCACGGTTCGAGAGATCACCCCAGTCTGTGCCCTCACCCCGGGTGCGCTCTACGACCACTTCTCTTCCAAAGACGACCTGCTCTTCCAGCTCGTCATGGGACGCCATCTCCTCCTCGCCGCAGCGCTCGACGTCGTCGAGGACCGCTACGTCGAGATGACGCTGCGCATGGCAGGCGCACGCTGATTGGTCCGGGCTGGCGGACAGACGCTCCCGATGCGCGTGGCGCCAGGAGCCTGCGAGGCAGTCCAGCCCTCTTCTCAGCCCTCTTCGATGCTCCGGAGACGTTCGCCGAGAAAGCCCTCGGGGTCGGTCGCGTGCTGGACGACGAGGTCGTGGAGCTCGGGATGGCTCAGAACGAGGAAGCGATCGTGGCGGATCGCGTCGACGACCATCTCTCCTACCGCCACGGGATCGGCGGGCGTCATGCCCTTGACGGGCGGCCGCATGTGCACACGGTGCCCAGAGAACGTCACCTGCTCCCGAAGGTTCGTCGCGACCGGGCCCGGACAGACGCACGTGACTCCGACGTGGCGCGGACGCAGGTACAGCACGAGCGCCTCGGACAGCGCGACCACCGCCGCCTTGCTCACCGAATAGGGCATGCGCTCGTACTCGTATGCGAACAGGCCGGCGGCCGACGCCGTGTTCACTATGTGGCCACTCCCCTGCTCGAGAAGTACGGGCACGAACGTCTCGTTGCTCCGTACCATCGACAGCAGGTTCGTGTTCAAGACCCGCTCCCATTCGTGGAACGGGATCTCGTCGGGCTGGCCGGCTGCCACCACCCCGACGTTGTTCATGACCACGTCGATCCTTCCGAGCCGCCGAAGGACCATGTCGCGGGCCGCTACGAAGGCGCCCGAGTCGTTCACGTCGATGACCATCCCAAAGCATTCGGTCCCGCGCCACGACGCCTCGTCGGCGACGGCCATCGCACGCTCCCGGTCGATGTCGGCGACGGCGACGTGTGCGCCGGCCGCCGCGAGGGCGAGGGCCGTCCCGCGGCCGATGCCGCTCCCACCACCGGTCACCAGGGCGACCTTGCCATCGAGGAGCTCCATCAGCGGGCCCCGTTCAGTTCTGTGCGCGTCATGGCTGCATCATTCCAGCTCCCCGGGGCCTCGGGGGCCGCCGGGGAGCTGCCGGCGTGCGAGGACCTCGAGGTTCCAGGTGCACAGCTCTCGTACGACCGGGACCCGAAGGATCCCGCGGGCCGGGTCGGGCAGGTACCGGGGGCGGGCGTCGACGACCGCCAGGCCCGGTGCCCGTGCGAAATAGCGCAGCACGGAGCCGACGTGGAGAGCGAACAGCGACTCACCGAACCGGTTCTTCGGGGGCCGGCCGGCACGCACCATGTAGCGCTGCGCCGCGCGCTCCCCACCCAAGTAGTGCCAAGGTGACGTCTCGTGCCCGCCCCACGGCCCGTACCAGTTCGTGAACGAGAGCCAGAGGTGCCCGCCGGGGCGCAGTACCCGAGCCATCTCGTCGAGGACGTCGAAGGGCGCCCTGACGTGCTCGAGCACGTTCGAGCACACCGCCAGATCGAAGGTCCCTGACGCAAACGGAAGTCCCCTGCCGTCCGCGATCAGCGCGCCCGGCATCGGCGGTCCCCTCCAAGTGAGCTCGCCCCGCTCGGGGTCCACCATGACGCACCGCGCCCCCTTGTCGCGCAGCGCCTGCGTGAGGTAGCCCGCACCAGCGCCTACGTCGACCGTGCAGGCGCCCTCCAACACCACGTGGTCGGACAGGAGCGCCGTCGCGTCCTGCGAGATCAGCCGATAGAAGCGGTCGGGGTCGCGTTGCTCGAAGCGAAAGCTCGCGAGCAGCTCCACCGAGCGGCGAAGCGTCCTGCGCCGTCGCACCCTGGTGCGTGAACCGTTGGTGGCCCACCCGGGTCCCCAATGGCCACCTGGCTGTCCAGCCCGACGATTCGCGGGGATCACCCGTTCATTCTGGCAAGCGTTCACGAGGGATGGAGCATGCACTCCTTCGGTGCACACCCCTCGCCTGGGCTATGGGCTGTTCAGCCCCGCGGTCCCCTTTGCCCGATCGAGCGCGATCGCCCAGGCAGCTGGCAAACGCAGCAATCCCGTTCGCTTCGTCCAGGATCTCTCGTACGAGATCGGACCGGTCGGTCCCCCACCCTCACGTGGAGGACGCGCACCTCCACGTCGAGCCCAGACAACGGCCTCACTCTCGTCGCGATCGCCAGCTGCTCGGGATGCGATCCTCCATGGGCCAGCAAGACACGCTTGCGACGCGGTCGGCCGGCGCCGTTGGGTGGACCATCCAGAGGTGCACCTCGCTGAAGCTCGAGGGACGCGGCCGCCTCTTCGGCCAGCGCGCCGCACTCATCGAGGCGGTGCGAATCACCGCAGGCCTCGTCGACCGCGAGATGCTTGCGCCCACGTCAGAGCTTCTCGGGGCGAAGCATGGCGTAGAACAAGAAGATCATCAGGGCGATGCTGACGATGAAAGCCGCGATCTCGATGATGCTCATGTCGCTTCGTACCTCTTTGTCGATGTTGTGGATGTCGGTGGAGCGGGTCTCAGAGTCGATCGCACGCGCGGGTGTAGAGCCAGAAGAGCCCGAACATCACCACGACGGCGGCGATCCCGAGGATCGTCTCCCATGCATATGCCATCTCGCCTGCTCCTGTTCACTTACACCAGCGACCGTTGTTCAATGCCTTATCAGCTCGAGCAACCCCAGATTCAGCTCCAAGACGTTCACATGCGGGGCACCGAAGAGCCCGATGAAGCGTCCTGATACGTGCTTTGCCACGAGGGCTCGCACTTCGGAGACGGGAAGGTGGTTCACCCGGGCGACCCTCGGGACTTGCAGGTAGGCGGCTGCCGGTGAGATGTCGGGGTCCAATCCGCTGGCCGAGCTCTCCACGAGGTCGGGGGGGACCTGGCTCGCCTTGATTCCCGGGTTCTCCTTCAGCACTTGGGCGAGGTTGGTGCGGATCTCCTTCAGCAGTGCCGGGTTGGTCGGTCCGTAGTTGCTCGCCGCCGACGAGGCGGCGTTGTACGGGGGGGTGGTGGCGCTCGGCCTTCCCTCGAAGAACCGCGCCGCGCTGAACTGCTGACCGATCAGCTTGGACCCGATCACGTGACCGTGGCGCGTGATCAAGCTGCCATTGGCGCGCCCGGGCATGAGGCCCTCGCCGATGCCCACCATGAGCAGGTTGTAACCGAGGCCGAGGACGACGACGAAGAGCAGCACCATTCGGACGGCGCTCCAGATCACCTTGAGGCGCATCGCTGCTCCTTTCTTGGACGGGCGGGGTTTCCGGGGGCGGGGTTGGCGGTGATGGCAGGCACGATTCAGTGCGCGGTCGATACGAGATGGAGGGCGGTCACGGCCATATCGATCAACTTGATACCGGCGAAGGGCACGATCAGTCCTCCAAGGCCGTAGATGAGCAGGTTCTTGCGCAGGATTGCCACCGCGGTCGTCGCCCGGTAGCGCACGCCGCGCAGCGCGAGCGGGATGAGGGCAGGGATGATGAGCGCGTTGAAGATGATCGCCGAGAGGATGGCGGTCTGGGGCGAGGTGAGACGCATGATGTTGAGCGCCTCGAGACCCGGGTAGGCGACGACGAACATGGCGGGGATGATGGCGAAGTACTTTGCCACGTCGTTCACCACCGAGAAGGTGGTCAGGGCGCCGCGGGTGATGAGGATC
>JAJZMN010000036.1 GCA_021850345.1 Actinomycetes bacterium
GCGCGCCCGAGCGAGCGCCCGAGCGAGCGCCCGAGCGGTGGCGAACGCCCTGGAGCGACGAGCGGCGCGTGGCGCCGCGCCCCGGGTGGTCCTGCGCGCCGTTCGGGCGCTGCGCGCGGCACGACGGGCCTGGCTGGAAAGCGGCTCTCCGACGTCGCCGGCGCCACCGGTTGCCCCTCCCCGGGACGTCCGCTAGCATTAGCACTCGCAAGGTTCGAGTGCCAACAAGTGCCAAGGAGGCCGCTTCCATGAAGCTCCACCCTCTCGATGACCGGATCGTCGTCCGGCCGGGCGAGTCCGAGGAGACCACCGCGTCGGGGCTGGTCATTCCAGACACCGCCAAGGAGAAGCCCCAGCAGGGCGAGGTGCTCGCGGTCGGCCCCGGCCGTCGTGCCGAGAACACCGGCGAGATCATCCCCCTCGACGTGAAGGTCGGCGACACCGTCGTCTACTCGAAGTACGGCGGCACCGAGATCACCGTCGACGGCGAGGACCTGCTCATCCTCTCCGGTCGTGACGTCCTCGCCAAGCTGGACAAGTAACTCCAAGCTGGACGAGTAACCAAGGAACAGTAACCAAGGAACGGAGCCAGCTGAGCCAGTCGCTGCGCGCACAGCCGAGCGAGCCCAGGCCGGTCGGGTACGTGGCGCGCAAGCAGGCGAGCATTTTCCACGAATAGGGCCGCACCGGGCGTCGGCGCGCGCGGTGCGGCCCGCTTTTCCGAGAGGACCCCAATGCCCAAGATCTTGAAGTTCGACGAGGCCGCACGCCGCGGCCTCGAGGCCGGCGTGAACAAGCTGGCCGACACCGTCAAGGTGACGCTCGGCCCCAAGGGCCGCAACGTCGTCATCGGCAAGACGTTCGGCGCCCCCACCATCACCAACGACGGCGTCTCCATCGCCCGCGAGATCGAGCTCGAAGACCCCTTCGAGAACATGGGCGCGCAGCTCGTCAAGGAGGTCGCCACCAAGACCAACGACGTCGCGGGAGACGGGACCACCACCGCAACCGTCCTGGCCCAGGCGCTCATCTCCGAAGGCCTGCGCAACGTTGCCGCCGGCGCGAGCCCCGACTTGCTCAAGCGCGGCATCGAGCGTGGCGTGGCCGCAGCGGTCGCTGCGTTGAAGGAGCAGTCGCGCGACGTCGAAGGCAAGACCGAGATCGCCCAGGTCGCGTCCATCTCCGCGGCGGACCCGTCCATCGGCGAGGTGCTGGCCGAGGCGATCGACAAGGTGGGCAAGGACGGCACGGTGACCGTCGAGGAGTCGAACACCTTCGGCATGGAGCTCGAGCTCACCGAGGGCATGCAGTTCGACAAGGGCTTCCTGTCGCCGTACTTCGTGACCGACCCCGAGCGCCAGGAGGCGGTGCTCGAGGACCCCCTGGTCCTCTTCGTGAACTCGAAGATCACCGCCGTCCACGACCTGCTCCCCGTCTTGGAGAAGGTCATGCAGACCGGTAAGCCGCTTTTGATCGTGGCCGAGGACGTCGAAGGTGAGGCGCTCGCGACCCTGGTCGTGAACAAGATCCGCGGCACCTTCACCTCGATCGCGGTCAAGGCCCCCGGCTTCGGGGAGCGCCGCAAGGCGATGCTCCAGGACATGGCGATCCTCACCGGTGGCCAGGTCATCAGCGAGGAGGTCGGCCTGAAGCTCGAGTCGGTGACGCTCGACCTCTTGGGCCGTGCCCGGCGCGTGATCGTCACCAAGGACGACACCACGATCGTCGAAGGTGCTGGCACCGAGGCCGACGTGAAGGGCCGGATCGCGCAGATCAAGCGCGAGATCGACGAGACCGACTCGGACTGGGACCGCGAGAAGCTCCAGGAGCGCCTCGCGAAGCTGGCCGGCGGCGTCGCCGTGGTCAAGGTCGGCGCGGCCACCGAGGTGGAGCTGAAGGAGAAGAAGCACCGCATCGAGGACGCGCTCTCCGCGACGCGCGCCGCCATCGAAGAGGGCATCGTGGCCGGTGGCGGCACCGCGCTCGTGCGAAGCCGCGCGGCGGTGGACGAGGTGGCCGCGAGCCTGAGTGGCGACGAGGCGACCGGTGCCAAGATCGTCGCCCGGGCCCTCGAGGCACCGCTGCGCTGGATCGCGTCGAACGCCGGCCTCGAAGGCGCCGTCTACGTCCGCATGGTGCAGAGCGAGAGCGGCTCCGTCGGCCTGAACGCTGCGACCGGTCAGATGGAGGACCTCGTGAAGGCGGGGATCATCGACCCGGCCAAGGTCACCCGCTCGGCGCTGCAGAACGCCGCGTCGATCGCCGCGCTCCTGCTCACGACCGAGGCGCTCGTGGCCGACAAGCCCGAGAAGCAGCCCGCGGCCCCCGCGGGTGGCGGCGGCATGGGCGGCATGGGCGGCATGGGCGGGATGATGTAGTGACGCAGTGATCCCGCGGCCATCCACGGTCGTGCCCGGTGGCCCTCCGCCATGGCGACCGCGGCGCGGGATCTCGCTCGACGTGGTCGTCGAGGCGATGGGGCGGTCCGGCAGGCTCCTGCCCGCCGGGCCGCCATCTTCGCCCGTCGCGGTGCCCGTGGCGGCACCCGGCGCAGCGGCCGCCACGCCGTCCGCGGTGCTCGTCGCGCTCTTCGAAGAAGACGGCGAAGCCAGGGTGCTGCTCACCCGGCGCTCGGTCACGCTGCGCACGCATCGCGGCCAAGTGAGCTTTCCGGGCGGCCGCATCGAGGCAGACGAGGACCCGGTCGCGGCCGCGTTGCGCGAGGCGTTCGAAGAGATCGGGCTCGACCCCGCCGTGCCGCGCCCGCTCGCCCTGCTCGCTCCTGCCTCGGCGTTCGCCTCCGGGACGCCCATCACGCCGATCGTGGCGACCATCGACCGGCGTCCCCACGTCGTTGCCAATCCCGCAGAGGTGGCGAGGGTCTTCGACGTCTCGCTCGCGGAGCTTGCCGCGGCGTTCACGGAGGAGCTGTGGAGCGAGCCGGGACTCCCCACGTTCCCCATGTACTTCTTCGAGGTGGCGGGCGAGACCGTCTGGGGCGCGACCGCCCGCATGCTGGTCGACCTCCTCACCGTGGTCCTCGTGTGATCCTCGCCCCGGGCTGCGCCGTTGCATCTGGCTCGGGCGGCTCGCACGGCGCGTTCGTCGCCACGACACCGTCGTCGGCGGGCATCGGCGACGCACATGCGCCCGGTACAGTGGGGCGAGCACGACCGCTGGAGGGTCCCTGTGGCAGACATCGAGATCGGAATCTTCAAGTCGGGGCGCCGGGCCTACGGGTTCGACGACATCGCCATCGTCCCGAGCAGGCGTACCCGGGACCCCGAGGACGTCGACATCTCCTGGGAGATCGATGCGTACCGCTTCGGCCTGCCCATGCTCGGTTCCGCGATGGACGGAGTGACGAGCCCGGCGACCGCGATCGAGATGGGGCGTCTGGGTGGCCTCGGCGTGCTGAACCTCGAGGGCCTCTGGACGCGTTATGAGGACCCGATGCCGTTGTTCGACGAGATCCGCGAGCTCGACGACGACAAGGCGACGCCGCGGATGCAGCAGATGTACCAAGAGCCGGTGAAGCTCGAGCTCGTCACCGAGCGCATCAGGGAGATGAAGGCGGCGGGCATCACGACGGCTGCGTCCATCACCCCCCAGCGCACCGAGGAGCTGGCGCCAGCGTGCCTTGCGGCCGAGCTCGACATCCTCGTGATCCAAGGCACCGTCGTCTCCGCCGAGCACGTGTCAAAGACCGTCGAGCCGTTGAACCTCAAGCGCTTCATCCGAGAGTTCGAGATCCCCGTCATCGTGGGCGGCTGTGCCTCGTACCAGGCCGGGCTCCACCTCATGCGCACCGGCGCCGTCGGCGTGCTCGTGGGCGTCGGACCGGGCAACGCCTGCACCACCCGTGGCGTGCTCGGGCTCGGAGTGCCCCAGGCGACCGCCATCGCGGACGTGGCCGGGGCGCGCATGCGCCACCTCGACGAGACCGGCGTCTACGTCCATGTGATCGCCGATGGCGGGATGTCCAAGGGGGGTGACGTCGCCAAGGCGATCACGTGCGGCGCGGACGCCGTCATGCTCGGCTCGCCGCTCTCCTCCGCCGTCGAGGCGCCAGCTCGCGGCTTCCATTGGGGCATGGCGACCTTCCATCCGACGCTGCCGCGCGGGACGCGGGTGCGTACCGGGGTGCGAGGGACGCTCGAAGAGATCCTGCTCGGCCCCGCCCACGAGAACGACGGTCGGATGAACCTGTTCGGGGCGCTGCGGACCTCCATGGCGACGTGCGGGTACGAGACGGTCAAGGAGTTCCAGAAGGCAGAGGTCATGGTGGCCCCCTCCCTGCAGACCGAGGGCAAGCAGCTCCAGCGGTCCCAGGGCGTGGGCATGGGGCACTGACACCGCTCGACGCCCTCGTCGCCGACCTCAATCCCGCGCAGCGCGCCGCCGTCGAGCACCGCGGCGGGCCGTTGCTCGTCGTCGCCGGGGCGGGCTCCGGCAAGACCAGGGTCCTCACCAGACGTATCGCGCACCTTCTCGCCACCGGCGACGTCGCGCCGTGGGAGATCCTGGCCATCACCTTCACGAACAAGGCGGCCGGCGAGATGCGCTCACGCGTCGTCGACCTCGTCGGGCCGCGCGCCGAGCGCATGTGGGTGTCGACGTTCCACTCGGCGTGCCTCAGGATGCTCCGCGCGCACGCGGAGCGCGTCGGCTACCAGCCCGGGTTCAGCGTCTATGACGACGGGGATTCCCGGCGCCTGATCGAGCTCGTCGAAGCCGAGCTCGGCGTGGACACCAAGCGCCTCCCTGCGCGAAGCGTCGCCGCGGTGATCGGCCAGGCGAAGGCAGAGCTGGTCGACGCGGCCACCTTCAAAGAGGACGCCTCGTTCGGGGCGGACCCCTATCGCAAGCGGATCGCAGATGTCTACGTCGAGTACCAGCGCCGCCTGCGCGCGGCGAACGCCATGGACTTCGACGACCTGCTCTTCCAGGCGGTCGTCCTGCTGCGCAGCGTGGGGGACGTCGCGGCCGCCTACCAAGAGCGCTTCCGTCACGTGCTCGTCGACGAGTACCAGGACACGAACCACGCCCAGCACGAGCTCGTGCGCCTGCTCGCAGCCGCCCACGGCAATGTGACGGTCGTCGGCGACTCCGACCAGTCCGTCTATCGCTGGCGAGGTGCGGACATCACGAACATCTTGGAGTTCGAGGAGTCGTTCCCCCACGCCACGACCATCTTGTTGGAGCAGAACTACCGCTCCACCCAGACCATCCTCGACGCCGCCAACGCAGTGATCGCCAACAACATGGGGCGGCGCCCGAAGCGCCTGTTCACCGAAGGCGACCAGGGCGAGCGCATCTGCATCTACCGCGCCGAGGACGAGCACGACGAGGCGTCGTTCGTGGGGAGCGAGATCCTGCGCCTGCGCAGCGCCGAAGGGGTCGCCTACGGCGAGGTCGCCATCTTCTACCGGACCAACGCCCAGAGCCGCGTGGTCGAAGAGGCCCTCGTGCGCCAGGGCATCGCCTACAAGGTGATCGGCGGCACGCGTTTCTACGATCGCCGGGAGATCCGAGACCTGCTCGCGTACCTGCGCCTCATCGCCAATCCCGACGACGAGATGTCCTTGCGCCGCGTGGTGAACGTGCCCAAGCGCGGGATCGGCGCGACCTCGGTCCTCCGGCTCTCCGCCGCGGCGATCGCACGCGGGGTGAGCATGGGGCGGGTCCTGGGTGACGCGGCGGAGGCCGGGCTCAGCGGCAAGGCGCTGAAGGGCGCGCAAGAGCTCGCCGCGCTGCTCGTCGAGCTGCGTGCCGCCGCGGCCTCGATGCCGCCCGGTGAGCTGGTCGAGCTGGTCGCCAAGCGCTCGGGCTATCTCGACGAGCTCGCTGCAGCGCGCACCCACGAGGCCGAGGGCCGGATCGAGAACATCGCCGAGCTCTCGACCGTGGCGCACGAGTACGAGACGCTCACCGAGCTGTTGGAGACCGTCGCGCTCGTGGCGGACTCCGACGAGCTCGAGCCCGACGGGGCGCGCGTGTCGCTCATGACCCTGCACACGGCCAAGGGGCTCGAGTTCCCCGCGGTGTTCCTGATCGGGATGGAAGACGGGATCTTCCCGCACTCCCGCACGCTCGGCGAGCCCGCCGAGCTCGAGGAGGAGCGGCGGCTGTGCTACGTGGGCATCACGCGGGCCCGGCGCTTCTTGTACCTCTCGCACGCCTGGACGCGCACCTTGTGGGGGCGCACCGCGCCGGGCATGCCGAGCCGCTTCCTCGCCGAGGTACCCGAGGCCCTCGTGCGCGAGGTGGGGGGCGGGCTGGTCTTCGGCGCCGGGGGAGGACCCGGCGCCGTCGGTCGCGCGACAGGTGGCCGCGCGACCGCCGGCCGTCCGAACGGTGGCGGCGTGACCGCTGGGGCCGCGACCGGTGGCCGTCCGACGGGGAGGGGCGCCGAACGGACCACCACCGGCGCCGAGCACCTCGGGCTCGCACCGGGCGACGAGGTCGTCCACGAACGCTGGGGGCCGGGAGTCGTCCTGAGCGCCCGCGGCGAGGGGGACATGGCGCAGGCGACCGTCCGGTTCGGCTCGGTGGGCGACAAGCGGCTGCTCCTGTGCGTCTCGCCACTTCGCCGGGTGCGATGACCCCCGCATATCATCGCACCCAATGATCCGTCCGTACCGCGTGGTCGTGGCCAAACCCGGGCTCGACGGCCACGACCGGGGCGCCAAGGTGATCGCACGGGCGCTTCGTGACGCGGGGTTCGAGGTGGTCTACACCGGGCTGCACCAGACGCCCGCACAGGTCGCCCACACCGTCGTCGAGGAGGACGCCGATGCCCTCGGCCTGTCACTTCTCTCGGGCGCCCACCTCACCTTGGTGCCCAAGGTGCTCGACGAGCTCCGGCATGCGGGGCGAGACGACGTGCTCGTGCTGGTCGGGGGGATCATCCCCGAGGCGGACATCCCGGCCCTGAAGGAGCAGGGCATCGCCGAGGTGTTCACCCCCGGCGCGCCGCTCCCGACGGTCGGCAAATGGCTGGAAGAGGCACTGGACCGCCGCGAGGCGCACGACGCCGTCTGAGCGCGGCAGAAGGGAATTCGATGGACCTCTACGAATACCAGGGCAAGCAGTACTTCGCCCGTTTCGGCATCCCGGTGTCACCGGGCGGCGTCGCCGACACGGTCGACGAGGCCGTCGAGCGCGCCGAGCAGGCCGGCTACCCAGTGGTCGTGAAGGCCCAGGTGAAGGTGGGTGGGCGCGGGAAGGCGGGCGGCATCAAGCTCGCCAACGACGCCGACGAGGTCCGCCGCCACGCCGGCGCCATCTTGGGCATGGACATCCGGGGTCACATCGTTCACCGGCTGTGGGTGGAGCACGCCTCGGACATCGCCAAGGAGTACTACGCCAGCTTCACGCTCGACCGCACGGCCAAGAAGCACCTCGGCATGCTGTCGGCCGAAGGCGGCGTCGAGATCGAAGAGGTCGCGGCGAACAACCCCGAGGCGATCGCCCGTCTGCACATCGACCCGCTGCGCGGGCTCGACGAGGACACGGCGCGGCGCTGGGTGGCCGACGCGCGCCTCGACGAGGAGGCACAGGCGCCCGCGGCCGCGCTCCTCGTCTCCCTCTACCGCTGCTTCGTCGAAGGGGACTGCGACCTGGCGGAGATCAACCCGCTGGTCCTCACCCCCGACGGTCGGGTCCACACCCTGGATGCCAAGGTCACCCTCGACGACAACGCGAAGTTCCGTCACCCCGAGTGGGAGGAGTACGCCGCGACCGAGACCGAGGATCCGCGCGAGAAGATGGCCAAGGAGCGGGGCCTGAACTACATCGGGCTCTCGGGGGACGTCGGCATCATCGCCAACGGCGCCGGGCTCGCCATGAGCACGCTCGACGTCGTGACCCAGGTCGGCGGCAAGGCGGCCAACTTCCTCGACATCGGTGGCGGCGCGAACGCCGACGTGATGTCCGCCGCGCTCGAGGTCATCAATGCGGACCCCTCGGTGCGGGCGATCTTCGTGAACATCTTCGGCGGCATCACCCGGGTCGACGAGGTCGCCAAGGGCGTCATCGAGGCGCTCGGGCGGGTGGAGCTGCGCTCGCCGATCGTGCTGCGGCTCGACGGGACGAACGCAGAGGAGGGGCGCGCGTTGCTCGCCCCCCGGCTGTCGGACCGCCTCCTGGCGGCACCGACCATGTTGGAGGCCGCGCGCCAGGTGGTCGCGCTCGCGGCCGCCGGTGCCGACGCGAGCGAGGAGCGATCGTGAGCATCTTCGTAGACGAGACGACGACCGTGGTGGTCCAGGGCATCAGCCCGACCAGCCAGGGCCTCTACCACGGCCTGCGCAACCGCGCGTACGGCACCAAGGTGGTGGCGGGGACGAATCCCAAGCGCGGCGGGGAGGAGATCGAGGGCATCCCGGTCTTCGGATCGGTGAAGGAGGCGGTCGAGGCGACCGGGGCGACCGCGTCGTTCATCTCCGTCCCGCCCCCTCACGCCGCCGCTGCCATCATCGAGGCGGCGGAGGCGGGCATCTCCTTCGTCGTCTGCATCACCGAGGGCATCCCCGCCCAGGACGAAGCGCGGGCGTACAACCGCCTGGTCGAGACATTCCCCGGCACCCGGCTCCTCGGGCCGAACTGCCCCGGGATCATCTCCCCTGGCAAGTGCAACATCGGGATCACCGCTGGGGACATCGCCCTGCCTGGTGGGCCGGTGGGCATCGTCAGCCGATCGGGGACGCTCACCTACCAGGCGCTCCACGAGCTCTCCCAGCAAGGGGTGGGCCAGACGACCTGCGTGGGCATCGGCGGCGACCCGGTACCAGGGACCAACTTCATCGACTGCCTCGCCGCCTTCCAAGCGGACCCCGACACCAAGGCCGTGATGATGATCGGCGAGATCGGGGGCTCGGAGGAAGAGCGCGCGGCGCAGTACATCGCCGAGCACCTGACCAAGCCGGTGGTCTCGTACATCGCCGGGGTCACCGCGCCGCCGGGGCGCAAGATGGGCCACGCCGGCGCCATCATCTCGGGCTCCCAGGGCACCGCCCAGGCGAAGATGGAGGCGCTCTCGGCTGCCGGTGCGGTCGTCGCGCAGAACCCGACCGAGGCAGGCGTGCGCATGGTCGAGATCGTCAAGGAGCTGGGCTGACGCCGACAGGGCGGCGTGTCGCCGTCCTCGTGTCGGGGAGCGGCACGATCCTCGAGGCGGCGCTCGGCGCGGGGGTCCCGGTGACCGTCGTCGTGGCAGATCGGCCATGTCGCGGCCTCGGCGTCGCGCGACATGCCGGCGTCGAGGCGGTGCTCGTCGACCGCCGGCGATGGGGTGGCTATGGCCCCGGCTTCGACCGGGTCGGCTACACCGTGGCGGTCACCGAGGCGCTGGCCTCGCGCCGTGTCGATCTCGTCGCGATGGCGGGGTTCGGCACGGTGCTCGCCCAGCCCGTCCACGACACCTTCGGGGGGCGGATCCTGAACACCCACCCCTCGCTCCTCCCGGCGTTCCCCGGGTGGCACGCGGTCGCCGACGCGCTGGCAGCGGGGGTCGCGGTCACCGGGTGCACCGTGCACCTGGCGACCCTCGAGCTCGATGCGGGGCCGGTCATCGCCCAGGCGCAGGTCGCCGTCGACCCTGCCGACACGGCCGACACGCTCCATGAGCGCATCAAGTCGCTGGAGCGCCGGCTCTACCCCGAGACCATCCTGCGCGTGCTCGACGAGGTGGGCGAGACTGGCGCGGTGCAGATCGCCCACCCAGACCAGGCCCACCCGGACCAGGCCCGTCCGGACCAGACCCACCCGGACCAGACCCACCCGGACCAGGCCCGTCCGGACCAGGTGGCCACCGAGGGGACCGAGAGGGTTGTGAACTGCTCCGCTGACCATCAC
>JAJZMN010000180.1:0-8967 GCA_021850345.1 Actinomycetes bacterium
CGTGGACCGCGGGCCACCGGGGCGATACCCTGCCCCGAACGTCCGGGAGAGGGGGGCACATGCGGCGCTGGAGAATAACGGGGATCCGGGCAGGTCGTGGTCCAGGTCGTGGTCCAGGTCGTGGTCTTGGTCGTGGTCCAGTTCTTGGTCTTGGTCTTGCACTGGCCATTGCGGTGCCGATCGTTCCGGCGATCCTCGGCCCCGCATCCGTCGCGTCCGCGGCGACCACGAGCACCGGCGCTCCCGCGGGCAACGACATCTCGTTCCCGCAGTGCGGCTCGACGTACCCGACCGGTCAGGCGTTCGGCATCGTCGGCGTCAACGACGGCCGCCCCGACACGCTCAACCCCTGCCTCGGACCGTCCTCGTCCAGCTCCTCTCCGACCTACTCCCAGAGCGAGCTCTACTGGGCGGTCAGCACGTCGACGGGGTCGACCGCGCAGCCTAGGGCATCGGTCTACGTGAACACCGCAGACCCCGGGAACCTCTTCACAGGGACACTCGTCGCCGATTGGCCGACCTCTGGGTCCACCCCCTACGGGACATGCACGACGACGACGGTCACAACCAGCTCCGGCCCTGCAACGGCCGGCCAGAACTCGCCGGCCTGCGCGTGGGAGTACGGAAACCAGAAGGCGGCACAGGACGTCTCGTGGCTGGAGGCGGCGGCACAGGCGATCGACGCCCAGTCCCCGCCGTTGAGCGTTCCCACCTCTGCGAGCGGGTATCCGTGGTGGCTCGATGTGGAGATCGCCAACACATGGATGACCGGCTCGTCGGGCCAGGCGATGAACGTCGCCGTGCTCCAAGGGATCGTGGTGGGGCTCACCGCTGGGGGTGCCCCAAGTGTCGGGGTCTACTCGACGTCGTACATGTGGGGGGTGATCACCGGCGGGACCAGCTCGTCGACGGCGTCGATCGGCAGGCTCGCGACGTGGATCCCCGGAGCGAGCAACGAGGCCGGCGCGCTGACAACCTGTGCGGGCCAGTCGTTCACCGCGGGACCCGTGGCCATCGCGCAGTTCCCGAGCGGGACATTCGACGGGGACCTCCCCTGCACACAGCCCACCGTCTCCCGCATCTACGGCACCACACCGGACGCGACCGCTGCGGCGGAGTTCGCCAGGGCCTTCCCCTACGCGAAGTCGTCCTGCCCGGCCTCCCGGGCGGCCGTGCTGGCGACCACAAATCGGTACCAGGACGCCCTCTCCAGCCAGTTCCTGGCGCAGGACCTGACAACGGGAACGCTGCTCACCCCGACGGCAAGCCTCTCCCAAGTCACCGCGACAACCCTTCGAGAGGAAGGGATCGACACCGTCTACATCGTGGGGGGACCGCTCGCCGTCAGCACAACAGTGAAGGCGGCGATCGCGGACTTGACAGCCTACGAGTGCGGCGGGAAGACCCTCGCCACGTCCTTTGGAAAGGTGATCGTCCACCGGATCTTCGGGCAGACCCAGTACGCGACGGCCGAGGCGGTGGCCGAGTTCGTCGGCAGGGCGGGGAGTGAGTCGTTGTCCGGGGCGTACGGCACCACCAACGCCACAGGCGGCACCGGGCGCTACAACGACACCGCGGGGGCGAGCTCTGCGCCACCCACCGCGGCGAGCGAGCCGACGGCGATCCTGGCAAGTGGCCAGGAGTTCCAAGACGCCCAGGCGGCGAGCGTCATCTCGTACCACACAAGACTCCCGATGCTGCTCACCCCGGCGACCACGCTGTCGACAACAGCCGTCTCCGCGATCCGGGACCTCGGTGTCAAGCAGGTCATCTTGATGGGCGGTCCGCTCGCGGTGACCGACGGTGTCGAGGCCTCGTTGGTCGCCGATGCCGGCGTGTCGGTGTTGAGGGTGGCGGGGAAGGACTACACGGACACCGCACGCGAGCTCGCACGGTTCGAAGCCGCCGGGCCGACAAAGGGGCTCGGCTGGACACCGGCCCACCGGATCATGGTCGCACGGGGCAACGGTTTCACCGACGGCCTCTGCAGCGGGGTGTTGGAGAACACGCACAACACCGCAACAGGGATCGCCGGCACGGCGCGACCGCTCCTGCTCACCGAGTCTCCGACACTGCTCGGCTCCTACCTGGCCACATTCTTGGCGGTGACAGGGCACACGGGGCTCGACGGCACAGTGAACAAGACGATCATCGGCCTCGTCGTCCTCGGAGGCCCGCTGGCCGTGACGACAGCGTCGGTGACAGCCATGCAGACAGACCTGGGCCACTAGAAGGCGTCAGCACTAGAAGGCGTCAGCAGCAGAAGGCGTCAGCACCGCCGGAAACTCCCGCTACCGCCGGAAACTCCCGCTCGCGCCGGAAACTCCCGCTCGCCGCGCGCCGCCGGCTCAGCGGGATCAGGCGGCTCAGCGGGATCCGCCGGCTCAGCGGGATCGGCCGGACGGTACTCGGCGGCTGACGGCAGGCTCAGCCCGAGAACGGTGCCGCCACGTCGGCGTCGATCCCGTAGCGTCGGATGGCCTCCCGGGGCGCGCTCTGCTCCACCGCTCCCTGTTCGGCGAGCGACGAAAGGACTGCGACCACGACATGTGAGGCGTCGACCTCGAAGTACCGGCGCAACGTTCCTCGCGCGTCCGAACGCCCGAAGCCGTCGGTGCCGAGCGACGTGAAGGGCCTCCGCATCCAGCGGGAGACTTGGTCGGGGACGGCGCGTATGTAGTCGGTCACGGCCACGACCGGCTCGGGCCCGGACCCCAGCACGTCGGTGATGTAGGGCGTCCGCGTCTCCGCGCCTGGGTGCAGGCGGTTCCAGCGCTCGCACTGCAGCGCGTCGTTCCGCAACGTCGTCCACGAGGTCGCCGACCACGTGTCCGCGGAGACGCCCCACTCTTCGGCGAGCACGCGGCGTGCCTCCGTGGCGACCTGCCACATCGGGCCCGAGAAGCAGATCGACGCCCGAGGTGCCGGTCGCTCGGCGCCTTCTACGGTCGCGGGACCGGCGTAGCGGTAGATGCCCCGGAGGATGCCCGAGCGGACGGCGTCGCCTTCCGCGCCTTCGGGCAGCGCGGGCATCGCGTAGTTCTCGTTGTACAAGGTGATGTACCAGAACTTGTCCTCAGGCGCTTCACCCATCATCCGGCGCACGGCATCGTCCACGACGACCGCCACCTCGTACGCGAAGGCGGGGTCGTAGACGACGGCGGCAGGGTTGGTCGACGCCAGCAGGGGCGAGTGCCCGTCGTCGTGCTGGAGGCCTTCCCCGAGGAGCGTCGTCCTTCCGGCCGTGCAGCCCGCCAGGATGCCGCGCCCGCGCATGTCGCCGAGCGCCCACAGGAGGTCGCCCACGCGCTGGAAGCCGAACATCGAGTAGAAGAGGAAGACGGGGAGCATCGGGCGTCCCCAGGTGGCGTACGAGGTGGCGAGCGCGATGAACGCCGCGGTGGCGCCCGCCTCGGTGATGCCCTCCTGCAGCAGTTGGCCCGAGGAGCTCTCCGCGTACTTGAGCGGAAGGTCGGCGTCGACCGGCACGTACCGTTGGCCCCCGGGAGCGTAGATCTTGGCTTCCGCGATGATCGGTTCGAGCCCGAAGGTGCGGGCCTCGTCGGAGACGATCGGTGCGACGAACGGTCCAAAGTCGGGGTCCCGTACGAGGTTCCGGAGCAGGCGGGCGAAGGCCATGGTCGTCGACGCCGCCTGGCTGCCCGAGCCGGCCATGAGGTCCGAGAACACCTTGGGGTCGGGAAGCACGACCTTGGCGGGCCGGACCACGCGGCGCGGGAGCGCGCCGCCCAGCACCCGGCGCCTCGCCATCAGGTACTCGAAGGCTTCGGACCCCTCGGGCGGCCGGTAGTAGGGGGGGACGTCGGCGTCGAGCGCGTCGTCGGGGATCTCGTCGGAGAGGTAGAGCCGGTCCCGCAGCGCACGCAACTGGTCCCGGGTCATCTTCTTGATCTGGTGGGTCGCGTTGCGAGCCTCGATCTGGGGGCCGAGCGTCCATCCCTTGATCGTCTTGGCGAGGATCGCCGTCGGCGCGCCTCGCTGCTCGGTGGCGAGCTTGTACGCCGCATAGAGCTTGCGGTAGTCGTGGCCGCCGCGCGGCAGCGTGCGCAACTCGTCGTCGCTCAAGTGCTCGACCATCTTGCGCAGCCGAGGGTCGGGGCCGAAGAAGTGCTCGCGGATGTACGCGCCGGACTCGACGGCGTACTTCTGGAATTCGCCGTCGACCGTCGTGTTCATCTTGTCGAGCAGGACGCCGTCGACGTCGCGGGCGAGCAGCTCGTCCCATCGGGAGCCCCAGATCACCTTGATGACGTTCCAGCCTGCGCCGCGGAAGAGCGCCTCGAGCTCCTGGATGATCTTCCCGTTACCGCGAACGGGTCCGTCGAGACGCTGGAGGTTGCAGTTGACGACGAAGATCAGGTTGTCCAGGTGCTCCCGTCCGGCCACGCCGAGCGCGCCGATGGACTCGGGTTCGTCCATCTCCCCGTCGCCGACGAAGCACCAGACCTTGCTCGAGCTCGTGTCGACGAGCTGTCGCTGGTGCAGGTAGCGGTTCACGTGCGCCTGGTAGATCGCGTCGATCGCTCCGAGCCCCATTGAGACGGTCGGGAATTCCCAGAAGTCGGGGAGCGACCGGGGATGCGGGTAGCTCGGCAGCCCGCCGCCGACCTCGTGGCGGAAGTTGTCGAGATCGTGCTCGCTCAGGCGGCCCTCGACGAAAGCCCGCGCGTAGATCCCCGGCGAGGCGTGGCCCTGGACGAATACCTGGTCACCGGACCCGCCGTCGTCCTTGCCGCGGAAGAAGTGGTTGAACCCGACCTCGTAGAGCGAGGCAGAGCTGGCGTAGGTGGACAGATGCCCACCGATGCCGTCGGTGCGCATGTTCGCCCGCACGACCATTGCAGCAGCGTTCCAGCGGATGTAGGCCCGGATACGACGCTCGAGGTACTCGTCGCCGGGGAACCACGGCTCTTCGTCCGCCGGGACGGTATTGACGTACGGGGTCGAGACGGTGGCAGGGAAGTCGACCTGCAAAGTCCGCGCACGCTCGAGGAGCTTCATGAGCAAAAAGCGCGCCCTCGGACGCCCTCGCGTGCCGACCACCGCGTCGAAGGAGTCGAGCCACTCCGCGGTCTCCTGGGTGTCGATGTCCGGGACCTGGTGGGACACGCCGTCGAAGAGCACGCCTCCACGGTACCGTCCGCGGACCAATGCGCCGCGCCGCGCGCCGACGGTGTAGACCACCTGCGTGCTCACGGTGTACACGGACGGTTCCTGTCTGGGGAACCCGGGCCCCGGCGGATGGGCCTGGGTCGTGCCCGAAGGGAGGTTCGCGAGCGGTGCGGACCCCCGGACGACGAACCAGCGGATGGAGATCACCGCCCCCCTCAGGGCTCTCGAATCGCTCGGCCCCGACGCCGGCGGCGACGGGATCGTGGTCCGGAGCGATTCCGCGTACGTCGTGAACTGCTTCCTCCAGCGCTGGTGGGTGGGCTGGGAGCGGAGGGGTTGGCGCAACTCGCAGGGGAAGGCGGTCGCGAACCGCGACCTTTGGGAGCAGTTGCTGGCGCTCGCCCTCGACCCGGCGATGCCCGTGCGCTTCCAATGGGTGAAGGGGCACTCGGGCGACAGGTGGAACGACGTCGTGGACGAGCTCGCCAACACCGCTGCCACGACGGGGGCCGGCCGCACGGGCTCGTACTGAATCCGGGCCGCTCCTATCCGGGCCGCTCCTATCCGGGTCGCTCCTATCCGGGTCGCTCCTCAACCTCCGGCTCGTCTGGCCCCCGACGCCCGCTCCCACCTACCATCGCCGCCATGGAGCTCGAGGGTTCGTCTGCAATCGTCACGGGCGGCGCGTCGGGTCTGGGTGCCGCCACCGCGAGGGCGCTCGCCGCCGAAGGGGTTCGGGTCACCGTGTTCGACCTCAACGAGGATGGCGCGAAGACCGTCGCGGGCGAGGTGGGCGGGGACTACGTCGCAGGAGACGTCACTGATCCTGAGCACTGCCAGCAGGCCGTGGATCAGGCGGCGGCGGGCGGAACCCTGAGGATCGCGGTCAACTGTGCGGGGACGGGCTGGATCGGCCGGGTGATCGACCGCCAGGGCAATCCCCACGAGCTCGCGCCGTTCGAGTTCATCCAGCGGCTCAACGTGATCGGCACCTTCAACATCATGACGAAGGCCGCAGCTGCCATCGCGAAGACCGATCCGCTCGACGACGCGGAACGGGGGGTCATCGTCAACACCGCGTCGGTGGCCGCGTTCGACGGCCAGATCGGCCAGCTTGCCTATTCCGCGTCGAAGGGCGCGGTGGTGGGCATGACGCTCCCGGCCGCCCGTGACCTCTCCGTCGTCGGCATCCGCGTCGTCACGATCGCGCCCGGCCTGTTCGACACGCCGCTGTTGGGCATGCTGCCAGAAGAGCAGCGGCGCGCGCTCGGGGAGTCCGTGCTCTTCCCGAAGCGCCTCGGGGACCCCGGGCGTTACGGCCAGCTGGTTGTCCACATCGCTCGCAACAGCTATCTGAACGGCGAGGTCATCCGCCTCGACGGCGGCATCAGGATGCCGCCGAAGTAGGGGGGCTCGTCTCCGTGCGCCACGTCGAGGCCGAAGGGGTCCGCCTCTTCCCCGTCGGGCTCGGCACGTGGCAGTTCGGCGCGGGCGAGTGGGGCTACGGCACGACCTACGCCCAAGAAGTCGCGCCGCGCATCGTGGAGCGATCCCTCGACCTCGGTGTCGAGCTCATCGACACCGCCGAGCTGTACGCGTTCGGCCGCTCCGAGCGCATCGTCGGCGCTGCGCTCGCGGGACGGCGGGACGAGGCGTTCCTCGCCACCAAGCTCCTGCCCGTTCTCCCCGTTGACCCGGTGGTGGGCTGGCGGGCACGAGGCAGCCTCCGACGCCTCGGCACCGACCACGTGGACCTCTACCAGCTCCACTGGCCGAACCCCCTCGTCCCCGCGCGCCTCGTCGCCGACGCCTTGGCGAAGGTCCTCGACTCGGGGATCGCCCGCCACGTGGGCGTGAGCAACTACCCGCTCTCCCGATGGGAGGAGCTCGAGCGCCTTCTCGGGCGTCCCGTCCTTTCCAACCAGGTTCGCTACAGCCTGGTCGACAGGGCACCCGAAGGCGAGCTCCTGCCGTGGGCCCAGGCGAACGGGCGGGTGATCATCGCGTACAGCCCGCTCGGGCAGGGCCTGCTGTCCGGTCGCTACGGTCCAGGACGCCGGCCGACGGGGCTCCGGGCGAGGACGAGCGCGTTCCGCACGGAGAACCTCCAGCGGGCCGCACCGCTCCTCGAGGTGCTGCAGGAGGTCGCGCGCGCCCATCGCGCCACTCCCGCTCAGATCGCGCTCGCCTGGCTCGTCCGGCGCCCGAACGTCGTGGTGATCCCCGGCGCCTCGTCGGTCGAGCAGGCCGAGCAGAATGCCGCGTCGGCGGACATCGAGCTCAGTGCGGCGGAGGACGACGAGCTCACGGCGGCCTCCGACGCGTACCAGCCCGCGCGCTCGAGCATCGGCGCGGGCGCGAGCCTGGTGAGCCGCAGGGTCCGCCGCGTGGTCGACGGCCTTCGGGCGTAGGCGGGATCCGAGCGCCGTTAGGCTCGTAGGCGTTTTCGTCCAGGCGCGTGGCGCCGGAGGAGGGTTCGGTGGAGTACGACGTGGTGATCATCGGCGGCGGCCCGGGTGGCTACGCCGCCGCCTTGTACGGGGCGTCAGGCGGGCTGCGCATCGCCATCGTCGAGTTCACAAAGGTCGGTGGCACGTGCCTGCACCGCGGCTGTGTGCCGGCAAAGGAATTCCTCGAGTCCGCGGCCGTCTTTCGCACGGTGCGCGGCGCCGCGGAGTTCGGGATCTCGGCAGGGGAGCCGACGGTGGACTTCGCCGTCAACCAGCGCCGCAAGGTGGCGGTGGTCGATCAGCTCCACCGCGGCCTGAGCGGGCTGCTGCGGGGGCGGAACGTCACGGTGCTGTCCGGGACCGGCACGCTCCTTCCCGGACGCCGTGTCCGGGTCGTCGACGGCCCGGACGCGGGCACCGAGATCGTCGGCCGCCACGTCGTCCTCGCTGCGGGATCGGTGCCGCGGACCCTGCCGGGGCTCGACGTCGACGGCCGGTACGTCCTCACCTCCGACGAGTTCCTCGAGCTCGAGCATGTGCCGGCCTCGGTCGCCGTCGTCGGCGGAGGAGCCATCGGCTGCGAGTTCGCCTCGCTCCTCTCCGACCTGGGTGCCAAGGTCACGGTCCTCGAGGCCCTCGACACGATCCTCGCGGGGTGCGACGACGACGTGTCCGCAGCGGTGGCGCGGTCGTTCAAGCGGCGCGGGATCGAGGTCATCACCGGCGCACAGGTGAAGGGCCATACGCCGGCTCCCGACGAGTCGCACACGGTCGTCCACCTCGGCGACGGCAGGGAGGTTCCGGTCGAGACCGTGGTCGTCTCGGTGGGCCGGCGGCCGCGCACCGAGGGCTTGTTGTCCGAGGGCACGTCCGTGCAGCTCGACGAGGGCGGGTCCGTGGTCGTGAACCACCTCATGCAGACCCACGAGCAGAATGTCTGGGCCGTCGGCGACGTCTGCGCCGGGACGCCGCAGCTCGCCCACGTGGCCTTCGAGGAGGCTGTCCTCGTGATCAAGGGCATCCTCGGCGAGCCGATGGTGCCCGTCGACTACGAGCGCGTGCCCTGGGCCATCTACTGCCACCCTGAGGTCGCCTTCGCGGGTCTGACCGAGGCGCAGGCCGTCGCACGAGGCATCCCGGTGCTGGTGAAGAAGGATCCGTTCGGCGGCAACAGCCGGGCACGCATCATCGGCGACACCGAAGGGCTCGTGAAGGTCATCGCCGAGCGACTCCCGGACGGGACCGCGGGCAGAATCCTGGGCGTGCACATGGTGGGCCCGTGGGTGACCGAGCAGCTCGGCTCCGGCTACCTCGCGGTCAACTGGGAGGCCACGCCCGCAGAGGTCGCACAGTTCATCCAACCGCACCCGTCGCTCTCCGAGTC
>JAJZMN010000180.1:8977-9825 GCA_021850345.1 Actinomycetes bacterium
TCGCGTTGACGGGAAGGGGATTGCACGTTGGCTGACGTCACGATGCCGCAGTTGGGGGAGACGGTCACGGAAGGGACCATCACCCGCTGGATGAAGTCCGTGGGCGATCAGGTGAACCGCGACGAGCCGCTCTTCGAAGTCTCGACCGACAAGGTCGACTCCGAGGTGCCTGCGCCGGCGAGCGGTGTGCTCTCCGAGATCCTGGTGCCCGAAGGCGAGACGGTGGCGGTCGGCGCCCGGCTCGCGGTCATCTCCGATGGGGCGAGCGGGGGGGCACCTGCGGCCGCCCCGGCGGCACAGGCGTCCCCGGCGACACCGGCGCCCCCAGCGGCACAGGCGCCCCCAACGGCACAGGCGTCGCCGGAGGCCGCCCCGCCACGGGAACCCGCAGCCGTTCCCGCCGGGGGAGGGGCGACCGCTGCGCCCGCGTCGCCGGCGGCGGTCCCTGCCTACGAGGCGCCGGCTGCCGCGCAAGCCGTGCCGCCCCCGCCACCGCCCGCCGGATACGTGCCGCGCGCCGCAGACACGGCGCCGGCTCCCGCTGGGGCGCCGGCCGGCGGGCCGGTCGCGGACGGCGGCGCCTCCCGGGCCCAAGGCATGCTGCTCTCCCCGGTCGTCCGCCGGCTGCTCGACGACAACGGCATTTCGCCCGAGGAGGTGAACGGCACGGGGCTTGGCGGGAGGATCACGAGGGAGGACGTCCTCGGCTTCATCGACTCGCGACGCGGTCCCGGCGCCGGAGTGCCCGTTGCCCCGGCAGCCGCACCGCCGCCGCCGGCACCAGCACCTCCCGCCCCGCAGGCGCCACCCGGCCCGCCGGCGCCTCCGGCCCCGCAGCCGCCGCCCGC
>JAJZMN010000259.1 GCA_021850345.1 Actinomycetes bacterium
CCCCACCGACAACCTCACCGCGCCGACGAGGCCGGCGATCACCTCGCCGAGGGGGTGGGTGCCCGAGAGGTGCGAACGACCCGCCCGAGAGGTGCCTACGACCCGAGACATCGCGACCGCGGAGAACGGAACCCGCTGTCGGACTGCGTCGACGCTGCCTCTAGCCTTCCCAGCGTCGAGATCGAGATGAGCACCTCCTTGAAACAGCCGGCAAGCGTCGCCCTGGCCATCGCGGCGACGACGGCGGGGACGCTTCCGGTGTTCCTCACCGGCGCCCTGGCGGTGCAGCTCGAAGCGCACCTTCACGTCGGGTCGACGGCGATCGGCGGCGCAGTCGCCACCTTCTTCGGCGCATCTGCGTTGAGCTCGGTGCGCGGCGGACGCCTGGCCGAGCGGGTGGGCCCGTACAAGGTCATGCTCGTCGCGGTCGGGGTGGCCCTCGTCGGTCTCGTCGGCACCGGGCTCCTCGTCACCTCGCTCCCAGGCCTCCTCGCATTCTTGTTCGCCGCCGGCATCTCGAACGGGGCGCTGCAACCTGCGGCCAACCTGCTGCTCGCGCGCGCCGTCGACCACCACCATCAGGGTCTCGCTTTCGGGGTGAAGCAGGCGGCGGTGCCCATGTCGACCCTGCTGTCAGGGATCGCGGTCCCCGTGCTTGCCGTGACCATGGGATGGCATGCCGCGTACCTCGCTGCCGGAGGGATCGCATTCGCCGTCTGGACGATCCTCGTGCTCCGCGGGCGCCGGTTCATGCCGGCGCACCCCGCCGTCAGCGCGCCACTTGCCACAACAACGCACAACGAGTCCGCAGTGGCGGCTCCAGCCGGTGCCGGCGCCGGCAACGGCGACTCAGCCGGCAACGGCGACTCAGCCGGCAACGGCGACTCAGCCGGCAACGGCGACTCAGCCGGCAACGGCGACTCAGCCAGCAACGGCGACTCAGCCAGCAACGGCGACTCAGCCAGCAACGGCGACTCAGGAGCAAAGGGCCAGCTCTTCGACGCCCGACCGCTCATCCCGCTGGCCGCGGCCATGGCGTGCGGCGTGGCCGCCTCGAACTCCATGGGGTCCTTCATCGTCCCGGGCGCCGTCCACGTCGGAGTGACGCCCGGTCTTGCCGGGCTCCTGGCGGCCGCCGGAAGCATCTTCGGGCTCTCAGCGCGCGTGGGCTTCGGCTGGCGAGCGGATCGCAAGGGCCTGCAGGGTCGTCGTGCTGCCGATGCCCACCTCAAGACCGTCGCCACCTTCATCGCGGTCGGCGCGATCGGCTACGGCGCGCTGGCGTCTGGCATGGTCGGCCTCCTCTTCCCCGCAGTCGTCCTCGCCTACGGTGGCGGGTGGGGATACAACGGCCTCTTCAATCTCGCGGTGGTACAGGCCTATCCACAGGCTCCGGCCCGGGCGACCGGCGTGACGCAGGTCGGCACGTACATCGGAGGGTTCGCAGGCCCGTTCGGCTTCGGGATCGTCGCGGACCACTTCGGCTTCGAGGTCGGCTGGATCTTGTGCGGCGCGCTGGCGGTCATGGCGGTGGCAGGTTTCATGGTGAGCCGCCGCCGCCTCCGCGTAGCGCTCGCACCTCCTCCAGCGCCATCAGGACCGACAACGCGCGCAGTGCGGCGCTCGGTGCCAAGTGATCTCGAGGAGCTCGACGCACGACCCGGTGCGCAGCCCCCTTCCGACGCCATCCGTAAGCTCGCAGCAACATGACGGTCGAGCAAAAGGGGGTCCTCGTGCGCAGGAGCGAGAGACGGTCCCACCGGCCGTGGCCGCAGCGGGACCGCCGGCGGCCGCGGCTGGTCGCGCTGGGCGCCAGCATCGTCGTGTGCGCAACGGTGCTCGGCGCGACGCCATACGGCGCTGCTGCCACGACTGCACGT
This sequence comes from Actinomycetes bacterium, assembly GCA_021850345.1. The sequence continues at coordinate 1,881 of JAJZMN010000259.1, forward strand.
CGCACGCGGGCGGATGCCGGTGCCGCTCGGACGACATGCGTCTCGACGGCCAAGACCCAGCTCGCGATGGACCAGTGCGCCGAGAAGCAGCTGAAGGCCGTAGAGCGCCAGCTCGCTGGCGCGCTTCGAAGCGAGGGCAAGCACTACGACAAGGGCCTCGTCTCGGCGGCGCAGCAGCAGTGGACCGCCTACCGCAGTGCCGAATGCAGGCTCGAGGCGAGCCCAGACAGAGGCAGCACCATCTACCCGCTGACCTACGCGACCTGCGAGCTCGGCATGACCAAGGCTCGCCTCTTGCAAGTCGCGAAGGCCACCGCCACATCGAACTGACCGCGCGACGCGCACCGGTGCGCGCCGCGCGCCGGTGAGAAGCTCGCCCCTTCCTTCACGCGTATCCGCCGGCGATCGCGCCGAGCACGACGAACGGCTCGGCACCGCACGCGACCGGCGCAGGCAGTGGCGCATCGGGGGGCTCATGCGAGACATCCTCCTCGCAGGCGAAGAACCGGATGAACGGCCGGCGGCGACCGGTCGACCGATCACGCACGGTCCCCACGAGCGCGGGGTAGGCAGCCTCCAGCGCGTCGAGCACCTGGCGCTGCGTCACGGAAGTCCCGCCCGCCGCGGCGCCGGCGGCGGCGACCCGCGCCTCCTCCCGGACCCCGACGGGGACCTCGAGCGTGACCTCTCGTGAGATCCCCGCGAGCGCGCGGAGATGGGTCGGGAGGACGACGCGGACCGTGCAGGTAGCCCGTGCCGCCTCGACGTCGAGCGCCGCACCAGCCCCGCGTCCGTCGCGTCCGCTGATTCCGTCGCGGCCGCTCCCCTCGTCGCTCACCTGAGGTCCTGGACCTCGACGGAGAGCACGCGGGGCAGGTGCTCGGCGATCGCGGCCCAGTGGTCGCCGCCATCCGCCGAGGCGAACACCGTGCCGTCGGTCGTTCCGAAGTACACGCCGCACGGGGAGAGGTGATCGACAGCCATCGCGTCGCGCAGGACGTTCTCGTAGAAGTTCGACTGGGGAAGCCCGTCGGCGAGCGGTTCCCACTCGCCACCCCCGCTCCTCGAGCGGTAGACACGCAACTTGCCCTCGGGCGGGAAGTGCACCGCATCGCTCGTGATGGGCACGACGTAGACCGTGTCGGGCTCGTGCGCGTGCAGCGCGATCGGGAAGCCGAAGTCGCTCGGCAGATCGCCGCTCACCTCGACCCAGGAGTCCCCGGCATCGTCGGAGCGCATCACGTCCCAGTGCTTCTGCATGAACAGGACGTCGGGACGGCCGGGATGCTGGGCGATGCGGTGCACGCAGTGTCCGACCGGCGCCTCGGGATCGGGGATGAATTCGGAGTGCAGGCCCTTGTTCTTGGGCTCCCACGTCCGGCCGGCGTCGTCGGAGCGGAAGACCCCTGCGGCCGAGATCGCGACGAACATGCGGTCACGAACCACGGGATCGAGCACCACCGTGTGCACGCACATGCCGCCTGCGCCCGGCTGCCACTGCGAGCCCGTCCCGTGCCCCCGGAGCCCAGCGAGCTCGTGCCACGACTCGCCACCGTCGTCGGAGCGGAAGAGCGCGGCGTCCTCCACGCCCGCGTACACGACGTCGGGATCGTCCAGGCTCGGTTCGAAGTGCCAGACGCGGGCGAACTCCCAGGGGTGCGGCGTCCCGTCGTACCACTGGTGGGTGCCCGGGACGCCGTCGTAGGCGAGCTCGTTGCTCATCACGCGCCACGTCGCGCCACCGTCATCGGAGCGCTGGATGACTTGACCCGACCACGACCTCGACAGCGACGCGTAGATGCGGTCGGGGTCGATGGGCGATCCCTGCACGTGGTACACCTCCCAGCCCTCGAAGAAGGGACCGGCGAGCGACCACTGCTTGCGCGCGCCATCGGACGTCAGGACGAACGCGCCCTTCCGGGTGCCCACCAGTAGTCGTAGAGAGCTCATGCACACCAACGCTACGACGCAAGAAGCCGTGGTGCTCGAAGAACGCAGGGGCGGCGGCCTCCGCGCCGAGGTGCGGTGGAGGGGCGAGGCCGCCCTCGTCGTCGTGACCATCGGCGCGGCGTGCCGTCACCGTCGCGCGGCGCGCGCCGCGCGCCGTACTTGCGCCGCGCGCGACGCGGTCCGACTCGCAGTATCAGTGCAAGAGGACCGAGTCTCCCGCCGCGTCCACGGTCACCGTCGAACCTTCGTGGTACCGGCCGTCGAGCAGCGCGAGCGCGAGCGGGTCCTCGACCTCACGCTGGATCACTCGGCGCAGTGGGCGCGCCCCGAAGGCGGGGTCGTAGCCCTTGGCAGCGAGCAGCTTCTCGGCTTCGGGCGTCACGGTGAGCGACAAGCGCCGCTCCGCGAGCCGCGTGCGCAGCCTGCCGAGCTGGATGCCCACGATCACCGAGAGGTCCTCTTCGGTGAGGGAGCGGAACCGCACGACGTCGTCGACGCGGTTCATGAACTCGGGCTTGAAGAACGCGTTCGGGTCGCCCGCCAGGTTCGAGGTCATGATGAGCACGCTGTTGGTGAAGTCCACGGTGCGGCCCTGGCCGTCGGTCAGACGGCCGTCTTCGAGCACCTGCAGCAAGATGTTGAAGACGTCGGGATGCGCCTTCTCTATCTCGTCGAGCAGCACCACCGCGTAGGGACGGCGGCGCACCGCCTCGGTCAGCTGGCCGCCCTCCTCGTAGCCGACGTAGCCAGGAGGTGCGCCCACGAGACGCGACACCGCGTGCTTCTCCATGTACTCGCTCATGTCGATGCGGACCATGGCACGCTCGTCGTCGAAGAGGAACTCGGCGAGCGCACGGGCAAGCTCGGTCTTGCCCACGCCGGTGGGACCCAGGAAGAGGAAGGAGCCGATGGGCCGGTTCGGGTCCGACAGGCCGGCGCGGCTGCGGCGGATCGCGTTCGCCACCGCGCGCACGGCCTCGTCCTGACCGACCACGCGTGCATGCAAGGTGTCTTCGAGACGGACCAGCTTCTCGACCTCCCCTTGGAGCAGCCGCGTCACCGGCACACCGGTCCACCGGCTCACCACTTGCGCGACGTCCTCGGCATCGACTTCTTCCTTCAAGAAGCGCTGGTGCTCCTGGAGGACCGCGAGCTCCCCGGTCGCCTCGTCGATGCGCCGCTCCAAGGAGGGAAGCTCGCCATAGCGGATGGCCGACGCGCCGGCGAGATCGCCGTCGCGCTCCATGCGCTCGGCCGCGGCTCGCCGCTCCTCGAGCTCGCCCTTCAGCGCGCGGATCCCTTCGATGGCGGACTTCTCGGCCTGCCAGTGCGCGGTCATCGCGTTCGCCTGCTCGTGCAGGTCCGCAAGCTCCTGATCGAGGCGGGCCAGCCGCTCGACGGAGGCCTCGTCGGACTCCTTTTCGAGCGCGACCTTCTCGATCTCGAGCTGGCGGATTCGGCGGGTGACCACGTCGAGCTCGGTGGGCATCGAGTCGATCTCGATGCGGAGCCTGCTCGCCGACTCGTCGACGAGGTCGATCGCCTTGTCGGGGAGGAAGCGCCCGGTGATGTATCGGTCCGAGAGCACCGCCGCGGCGACGAGCGCCGCGTCCTGGATGCGCACGCCATGGTGGACCTCGTAGCGCTCCTTCAGGCCGCGCAGGATCGCCACGGTGTCCTCCACCGATGGCTCGCCAACGTAGACCTGCTGGAAGCGGCGCTCGAGGGCTGCGTCCTTCTCGATGTACTTTCGGTACTCGTCGAGCGTCGTCGCGCCGATGAGGCGGAGCTCGCCTCGCGCGAGCAGCGGCTTGATCATGTTGCCGGCGTCCATGGCACCTTCCGCCGCGCCGGCGCCCACGATGGTGTGGAGCTCGTCGATGAAGGTGATCACCTCGCCCTCTGCGTCCGAGATCTCCTTCAAGACGGCCTTCAGACGTTCCTCGAACTCGCCGCGGTACTTCGCGCCAGCGACCATCGAGGAGAGGTCGAGCGCGATCACGCGCTTGTTCTTCAGGCCTTCGGGCACATCGCCGTCGGTGATGCGGTTGGCGAGGCCTTCGACGATCGCGGTCTTGCCCACGCCAGGCTCGCCGATGAGGACCGGGTTGTTCTTCGTACGGCGCGACAGGACCTGGATCACCCGACGGATCTCCTCGTCGCGCCCGATGACCGGGTCCAACTTTCCCTGGCGCGAGAGCTCGGTGAGGTCGCGGCCGTAACGCTCGAGCGCGGCGAAGGTCTCCTCGGGAGTGGGCGAGGTGACCCGGTGACTGCCGCGGACCTCGCGCAGCGCGTGCAAGAGCTGGTCGCGAGAGATGCCGAGCTCGTCGGCCCACGCGAGGAGCAGGTGCTCGACGGAGACGTACTCGTCACCCATGTCGCGACGGAGCGCGTCGGCCCGTTCGAGGCCGTCGCGCGTGGCGCGCGCGAGGGTGGGCTCCGAGCCGCCGACGGCGCGGGGTAGGCGCGCCAGGCGCTCGCCGACCCGGCGCGCGACGTCGGCTGCGTCCGCGCCGGCGCGGGTGAGGAGCGGCCGGGCAATGCTCTCGGGGTCCGCCAACGCGGCGGCGAGGACGTGGTCGGGGGTGATCTCGGCGTGGTGCGCCGCGGTCGCCTGCTCCGTCGCGCCCGAGAAGGCCTCCCTGGTCTTGACGGTCCAGCGTTCGGGGTCGATGGGCATGGGGACTACCTCCTGTGGCGAGGGCCGCCGGCCACCTGCGTGGACGGCACGGCCACGCACCAGCTAGCGCCCGCGTTGCCTCGCGGGGACATAGGGAACTGGGGAAGGATCGAAGGGCACGAGATCGCGCCGGTAGTGACGGTGCAGCCGCTCGACGGCCTCACGCGCCTCGGCGCGGACGCGTTCGAGCTCGTTGCGCAGCTCGTGCACCTGCGCCTCGAGCTCCAGCACTCGGCGGACCCCCTCCAGGTTCAGCCCGTCCGCGGTGAGCGCCTGGATACGGCGGAGCCGTGCCAGGTCGCGCTCGGAGAAGCGCCGCGAACCGCCGGTCGTGCGAGACGGGTCGAGGAGGCCCTTTCGCTCGTAGACACGAAGCGTCTGCGGGTGGACGCCGGCGAGCTCTGCCGCGACGGAGATGACATAGACCGGTACGGTTGTCGACCGGCCCTGCGCACCTGCACGAGCACCACGGCCCACCATGCCGGTGCTGCCGGCGCCCCGCTCGTCCGCGCGCGACGCATGGATGGGGCGCTGGCTCACGACCCACCTCGGGCGTTCGCGGGTGCCGTCGCGTTGGCCGCCGGCTCCAAGGCGGCCGCGAGCTTCTCCACCGCCTCGCGCTGCGCGTCGGTCAGGGTCTTGGGGACCACGACGTCGATGCGCACCAGCAGGTCTCCGGGCTTGGCACCGTTCTTGCCGGCGCCCGCGGCCACGCCGCGCCCCTTCACCCGCAGGTGCGTACCGGGCGCGGTGCCTGCAGGCACGCGCACCGTGACCGGACCGTCGAGGGTCGGCACCGAGACGATCGTGCCGAGGACGGCCTCGGGGAACGTGATGGGCACCGACACCGTGAGGTTCCTGCCACGCCGACCGAAGCGAGCGTCCTGACCCACTCGCACCACGACGTAGAGGTCACCCGCAGGCGCGCTCGGCCCGCGACCGGGTGCACCACGCCCCTTCACCCGTATGCGCTGGCCATCTTCGACACCCGGGGGGATCCGGACCTTGACGGCGCGGTTCCGGCGCTCCGTGCCGGTGCCGTGGCACGCTGGACACGGCGTGTCGACGATGGTGCCGCGGCCGTTGCAGTCCGGGCAGACCGTGCTGAGCGAGAACAGGCCCTGGTTGTCGTCGAGCATGCCCTTGCCGTTGCAACGCGGGCAGGTATGCGTGGAGGTGCCGGGCGCAGCGCCGGACCCACCGCAGACGTGGCAGCGAGCGTCCTCGGGGACGTTCACCGTCACCGTGGCGCCGTGCACCGCATCGGCGAAGGACAGGTGCAGCTCGGTCTCGACGTCGGCGCCGCGCTGGGGGCCGCGGGTCCGCCGGCGGTTCTGCCGGCCGCCCCCGAACAGCCCGCCGAAGAGGTCGCCAAGATCTCCGAGGTCGCCGATGTCGCCCATGCGGAACGTGGCACCACCCGTGCCGCCGGGGCCCGGGCGCCCGAATCCGCCGGCCATGGGACCGAGGCGACGGACCTCGTCGTACTCCTTGCGCTTGGCGGCGTCACCGAGAACGTCGTAGGCGGCGGTGATCTCCTTGAAGCGGTCCTCGCTGCCCGGGTTCGCGTCGGGGTGGTACTGCTTGGCGAGCTTGCGATATGCGCGCGAGATCTCCTTGTCGGTGGCCGTCGACGGCACACCGAGGATCTGGTAGTAGTCCTTCTCGAACCATTCGCGCTGAGGAGGCATCGAGCTCAGCCTCGCACCCTGACCATGGCGGGACGCACGACCTGGCCGCGCCAGCGGTAGCCCGCCCGCATGACCTCGTCGACGGCGTGCTCGCCGCCCGTGCTCATGGCGCCCTCGGGCTCCTCGCCATCGTGGGCTGCGGGCGCGTGCGCCACCGCGTCGTGCACCGTCGGATCGAAGGGGACGTCGACCGCGTCGACGCGCTCGAGCCCCTCCTTCGCGAGCACGTCGAGAAGCTGGCGACGCGCCTGTCCGAGCGCGCGCGCCTCTTCCCCGCCGGCCTCCTCGGCGCCGAGGTGCGCGCACGCGAGGTCCAGGTTGTCGAGCACCGGCAGCAGCTTGCCCACGAGGTCGGCGGCAGCGCGCGATGCCTGCTCCTCTTGGAGGCGCGCGACGCGCTTGCGGTAGTTGTCGAAGTCCGCCTTCAGGCGCTGGAGCGCGTCCAGGTACTCGTCTCGTTGAGCCGTCAGCGCAGCGACGTCCGCGAGGATGACCTCCTCGAAGGTGCCGGCGGTCTCGGTGCCGGCGGTCTCGGTGCCGGCGGTCTCGGTGCCGGCGGTCTCGGTGCCGGCGGTCTCGGTGCCGGCGGTCTCGGTAGGCGCTGGGGTTGCGCCCTCGCCACCAGGCGCGCCAGTCGAGGCGGTCGGAGTGTCCGCGTCGGTGGCGCGGACGTCGCCGTCCGCGCCACCGTCTGCGGGAACGCCCTCGAGGCGCGGCCCGCGCTCGTCTGCCTCACCGGCCCACTGCGCGCGGGCGGGATCCGCTCGGCCGCTCATTGCTCGTCGACGATCTCGGCGTCGACGACCTCACCTTCCGCAGGCTCCCCTGACGAGCCGTCGGTGCTGCCTTCGGTGCCAGTGCCGCCGGCCGCGGTGCTCGCGCCCGAGGCCGTCGACTGCGACGCCTGCTCGTAGAGCCGCTGGGAGAACCCTTGGCTCGCGGACATGAGCCGCTCGGTCGCGGTCTTGATCGCCTCGATGTCGCTCCCCGACAGGGCGTCCTTCACGCCCTGGAGCGCGTTCGAAACGTCTTCTTTCTCTGAGCCCTCGAATTTGTCGCCCTGCTCGCGAAGGAGCTTCTCGGTCTGGTACACGAGGGTGTCCGCGGTGTTGCGCACCTCGGCCTCCTCGCGACGGCGCCGGTCGTCCTCGGCGTGCGCCTCGGCATCGCGCACCATGCGCTCGATGTCATCCTTGGCAAGCGAGCTCTGGCCGGTGATCGTCATCGACTGCTCCTTGCCGGTCGCGCGGTCCTGTGCGGACACGTGGACGATGCCGTTCGCGTCGATGTCGAAGGTGACTTCGATCTGCGGCACGCCGCGCGGCGCGGGCGGCAGGTCGACGAGCTGGAACTTGCCGAGGGTCTTGTTGTACATCGCCATCTCGCGCTCGCCCTGGAGCACGTGGATCTCGACGGAGGGCTGGTTGTCCTCGGCGGTGGTGAACACTTCCGAACGCTTGGTCGGGATCGTGGTGTTCCGCTCGATGAGCCGGTGCATCACGCCGCCCTTGGTCTCGATCCCGAGGCTGAGCGGGGTGACGTCGAGCAGCAGGACGTCCTTCACCTCGCCCTTCAAGACCCCGGCCTGCACGGCGGCACCGACGGCCACGACCTC
>JAJZMN010000170.1 GCA_021850345.1 Actinomycetes bacterium
CTCGACGCGCTCGCCGATGTGCAAGAAGCGGTGTTCTTCTCCGTCGCGTCGCTCCTCAACCTCGAGCTCGATCTGCTCTTCTTCGACACGAGCTCCACCTACTTCGAGACCGAGCGCACAGACCCAGAGCCCGTCGACGGAGACGACGGCGACGGAGACGACGACGACTCGGAAGCACCGCTCGAAGAGGCGGGGCTGCGCCGCTACGGACGGTCGAAGGACCACCGCCCGACACTTCCCCAGGTCGTGGTCGGCATGGCCGTCACCAAAGAGGGGATCCCCGTCAGGCTCTGGACGTTCCCTGGCACAACGTCGGACCAGGTGATCATCCGCAAGGTGAAAGACGACCTGGGAGGCTGGGGCCTGCACCGGGTCATCTGGTGCCTCGACCGTGGCTTCAACTCGGCGGACAACCGGCGCTACCTCGAGCGTGGAGGTGGGCACTACATCGTGGGCGAGAAGCTCCGCTCCGGCCAGGCCGAGGCGAAGGCCGCCCTCTCCCGCCAGGGCCGCTACCGCCTCGTGGCGGACAACCTGCGCGTGAAGGAGGTGCGTGTCGACGACGGGGTGATGCGCGACCGCTTCGTCATCTGCCACAACCCCGAGCGCGCCGCGCACGACGCCGCGGTCCGGGCGAACATCGTCGCCGAGCTCTCCTCGCGCATCGCCGGATCGGACCAGCTGAGCGCGACCCGGCGCGCAGAGCTCTACGGGAAGCTCTCGACCAAGGCGGTCTTCAAGCGTTTCTTGCGCCGGACCGCCACCAACAAGCTGCGCATCGACAAGGCCGCGATCACCGCCGAGGCGCACCTCGACGGCAAGTTCCTCTTGCGCACCGACGACGAGAGCCTGTCGGCCGAGGACATCGCGCTCGGCTACAAGTCGCTCTACGAGGCCGAGAATTGGTTCACCCACAAGTTCCTGCCGGCCCTCGACACTTTCCCCAAGCTGGACATCCAGGTCAACCCGTCACCAGCGGCTTGAGAGAGCCTCCAGAGGATCCTTGAAGTATGCTCAGGATTTCCTGAAGACTGATCACCAATCATCAGCTTCTGCTCGAGAAGCTGAACTGGCGGGAGGTGGACGTGGCGGCTCTGGCGGTCGTTCGAGACATCCGGTCCCCGCGGTCGCTCGAGACGGACGAAGACGCCGCCGCCTATCAAGAGAATCTGCTCGCTGAGTTCGTCCTCGCGCGCTCGGCTCACGGGGTCGTCGACGCGACGGTGCGCGGCGACCTCGCCGCGATCGAAGAGTTCCTCTCGTTCGCAGGTGTCTGGGCATGGGAAGTGGAACCGATCCACGCCGATCGGTTCCTCTCGGTCGCCCAGCGCGACAAGGCGGCGCGGACCCGCCAGATCAAAGCCCAGCGGATCGCGACCTTCTACCGGTTCTTGGAGTCGCGCTATCAAGGCGAGCTCGCGGAGCTCACCGGCAAGATCGTCACCTCGCCGATCGACACCGTCAACCGCCCGGTGCACGGCGGGGACTTCTCCGTCAGGGTCCCGCCCTCCGCGCCCGACCTCGCCGCGTTCTTCTCGTCCTGGCGGAGCGAGCTCCCGAACGCCCGCAAGTGGCGCACGGCGGCGCGCACCTACACGATGGCTCGCGTCACGGCCGAGGTGGGACTGCGGGCAGCCGAGCTGTGTGGTCTGCGTCTCGACGACTGCCATTTCGACCATGGCCCGCTCGGCAAGATCCACGTCCGCCTCGGCAAGGGGGCGCGAGGTTCGGGCCCACGCGAGCGGCTGGTCCCCATGCTCGGCACGGCGCGTTCAATGCTCGAGTGGTGGGTGCGCGAGGTGCGTGGCTGCTTCGACGACGACTTCGACCGGCCACGCGCCGTGCTCTTCCCCTCAGAGCGCGGCGGCACCATCACTCCTGAGGCATTCCGTCTCCCGCTCGCCATCGCCGCTGCGAACTACCTCCGTGGCCCCGTGCGCGAGCTCACGCCGCATGGACTTCGACACGCCTGTGCCTCCAACCTCTACGCCCAAGGCGTCGGTCTCGTGGCGGTTCAAGCGGTCCTTGGGCATCGCTGGCTGACCACGACGCTCCGCTACGTTCACGTCTCCGATGAGACCGTCGAGGCTGAGTACGCGGCGGCGGCGGAGCGCGCATCGAGGCGCTTCCTGTCACCAGAGTGAGGATCTCTGCACGAGAGCGAAGGGAAGAACGATGCGCTGGAACCTGCGGATGGTGGCGGCCGAGCGAGGGGTGTGGCGATCCACTGACCTCCGGCGGGCCCTCGCGGACGCCGGTCTCGAGATGTCCGCCGGCAAGATGAGCAACCTGTGGTCGGGCACGCCCATCACGATCCGGCTCGACGACCTCGACGTCATCTGCGCGGTGCTCGACTGCTCCCCTGGCGATCTCTTCGTTGCCGAGCCTGCGGCTGCGCCCGTCGACGTCTCGGTGCCGAAGTCCCCCCGCAGCAGTGACGTCCGCCCCGCTCGGCGCCAGCGCAACGAGCGGTCGGTCCCCCCGGCGTGAGCCCGGCGAAGCTCGTCGCCTGCAAAGCGTGCGGCCGCCTCGCCCCGCACCAGGCCAAGGGGCTGTGCGCACGCTGTTACGCCAAAGGGCCCCAGCGAAAGATCGTCTGCGTCGACTGCGGTCGCTTCTGGCTCGAGCACCGAGGCGGCCGCTGCGCCCGTTACTACCGCCTGGCGCGCATGACGGTGAAGACGTGCAGCGCCTGCGGCGAAGAGCGGCTCGCCTGGGGTCCTACCTGCCGACGGAGCCTTCTTCGGGCCCGTTCTTCGCCTGGTGCCTGCAAGCGGTGCGCCAGGGAGGTCGCACGGTTGTGGGGAGGCCGCTGCACGCGCTGCGCGAAGACCCACTTCACGGCGACGACGTGTGCGAGCTGTCTTGGATGGTCGGCCAGGATCGAGGCCGGCCGGTGCCGAGGATGCAGAGAATTCGAGCGCCACAACGTCCTCGACGCGCCGTGTCGGTCTTGTGGCCGCATGCTCCGCGTCAACCGCTTCGGGCGCTGCCGGCTCTGCACGGTCACCCGGCGCAACCTGCACGCGGCGGGAGACCCGGCTTGGGCCGAAGAGCCCGGTCGACACGCCGGGATCCAACTGTTCTTCACCGACGTCGAGGGGCGCGGACGACACCGAGGATCGTTGCCCGCCTCGCCGTCCATGCGAGCAAGGCACGGCACCGGCGTCGTCCAGCAGCGGATGTTCGTGCCGCTCGACGCTCGGCAGATTCCAAATGCTGCACCACCGGGAACGCTGCCCTCCGATCTCGTGAGCGCCGTCAGGGCGTTCGCCGATGCGCGTGGGTGGAAGGCATCTACGACGGCGGGCGTGACCCGAGCGGTCCTGCTGCTCGCCGGCGAGGGGTCGTGGTCGCTCAGCGAACCGGTCGTGTCCGAGCTCCGCAGGCTCCGCCTGCCGGTGAGCCGGGTACGCGAGTTCCTCATCGACCACGGCGCGCAGTTTGCCGACGACCGCACCGTCGCCTGGATCGACCAACACCTCATGACGTTGGCACCGACCGTGCGCGTCGAGATGACGGCATGGGTGGAGGCCCTCGATGGGAAGGCGCCTGGGGGAAAGGTGCGCGGGGGCGGCACCCTCCGTCACTACGTGGCGGCTGTGGCGCCCGTGATCACCGAGTGGTCGCAGATCCATGGGTCACTTCGCGAGATCAGCTCCGAGGACGTGGCCAGCGCGGTGGCCGAGCTGGAGGGTTCCAGGCGAGTGATGACGGCGGTCGCGCTGCGCTCGTTGTTCAAGACGCTGAAGAGCCGGCGGCTGATCTTCTCGGACCCGACGAGGGCGCTTTCGCCGGGTCGGTTTCCTTCGACCCCGGTGCTCGGCCTCGACCCACCCAGTCGCTCGATGCTGCTGTCGTCTCTCGAACGAGCCGACCAACGTCTCGTCGTGCTCCTCGCCGGAGTGCACGCGCTCAGCAGAGCCGACATCATGGGGCTCCACCTCGACGACATCGATCTCGACGCCGAGACGATCGAGGTCCGGGGGCACCGCAGACCGCTCGAGCGCCTCGTGGCCGACCACGCCGTCGCCTGGCTCGAGATCCGTCGGCAACGATGGCCACGCAGCGCGAACCCACACCTCCTCGTCACCGAGAAGTCCGCCTACGGGATTGGCCCGGTCTCGACGGGCTACTTCAAGGGAGTCTTCGCCCGGCTTCCCACGACCGCCGCCGATCTGCGCGCCGACCGACTGCTCGCCGAGGCCGTCGACAGCGGCGCTGACCCCTTGCGGCTCGTGCGACTGTTCGGTTTGAGCCCCGCCGCCGCAATGCGCTACTGCGCGGCGGCCGTCGGCGAACAGGCACAGGCGGCCGAGCATCCCTGAACCCGCCTACGGTTCGCGCCAACTGTGGACGATCTGCGCCACCGCGGCCCAGATTGCCCCAAGTTCCCGGTCAGTAGCCCTTCAGTAATCCTGAACTTTCGGCCTTCCGACGCTGGCGCGACCTCAAGCGCACGAACCTCAACCTCCGTCCGCTCTACCACCGGCGCGAGGACCGCATCCGCGCGCACGTCCAGCTGTGCGGGCTCGCGCTCTTGGTGCTGCGCGTGGCCGAGGTCGCGGTGGGCGACACCTGGCGCAACATCCGAAACGAGCTCGACCGCATGCACCTCGTCACGATGGCGACCTCGGAGGGAAGGGTCTCCCAGCGAAGCGAGCTCACTCCCGGCCAGCGGCGCGTCTTCGCCGCGCTCGAGCTCGCCGATCCCCCGCTCTTCTTCGACTTCACCCCTGCAGCCGAGCCCGAAGAGGCCTCAAGCCCCTGACCAGGGCCGTTCCGAGTCTGTAGTAACACGACCCCCTCGCACCGCCGGCGAGACTTCCCTGCTCAGCGCCCCAATTTCGGCGACGACCTGCCTACGAGCTGCGGAAGTCCGGACAGTCCGGCGTGCCGATGAGGTGAGGAGGTGCCAGTGGGCAAAGAGCGTGGGCTGTCGCAGCTGTGCTGCGTCCAGCCAGCGCCATGCTCGGTCGGGACGTCCTCGGAGTCTTTGAACTTCTGCATTGCCCATCGGACGAGGTGTTCATCGATGCGCGCCGCGATGGCGTACAACTCGGAGCGGTAAAAGGGCCCGTAATAGTTGATCCAGCCTCGGACCTGGGGATTGATCTCCCGGGCGAGGCCGTACAGGTCCGTTCCACTGCGGCGGTTGAGGTGCCATGTCTTACCCTGATATCGCAGCCGGGCGCGTCGAGCACCGTTTCTGGACCGATCAGCCAACGTTGACGCTCCAAGAGTGCTCCGATAGCAATGACGAGGTGATCGATCTCGCCGATCGCTCGCGTGAAGCGCGCAAAAGTGCGGTCAATGATGACCTCGGGCCTGGCTTCGCCCCCCCTGTGGCCATGCCCTGGAGGGCACTGTGCCAAGAGTGCCTCGGAGCGCCCACAGGGCTCGCAGCGGGCACTGTGGACGAAGATCCGGTGCACGGTGTCCGCTTCTCGTACGGCACGCGGGTAGGAGTCGTCGAAGGCCATCGGTCGAGCGCACCTTGGACAGTGCTCGCGCGGCGCGGGCGCCGTACAGCTCAGCGCGGCGTACTCGGCAACCGAGAACCGGTACGACCACTCGAGCGACACAGCCCTCGCGTCGCACATGGCCGACGACCAAGCACCGCCTTCAGCCCCGGCCAGATGGCAACGCGTCCACAGAGTGCGTTGCCGAAACGCCTCCCCTGGTGGTCGAACAATCACGCCGCCAACACTTCGTCGATCGTCGCGCTAACTGCCAAGAGCGCGTTCAGCCTGGCGACGAGGTGGAGGCTCGCTCGCGGGGTGATCCGGGCGTCAGGGGCGCCCAGGATAATGGGCCGCGCGCGAGGGTTCTCATTGGGTATCCTTGCCACCCGACAGGTGCCTTCGCTCAGGGTTCGGCGCCTTGTTCGACTTCACCGGCGCACGCTGGTCGCTCGAAGGAGTAGAATCGGTGCTCCAGCAGCGCGCCGCACGAGCCAACAGTGATCGGTCCACCTTCTGGCGCTACCACTGAGGCGAAGAGCACAAGCGAATACACGAGAGCCGCTATGCTGAAGGAATGATCTCTCTGGCGGCGTGATCACTCCCTACCCGGTAGCCACGACCATATACATTGTATAGAGTTGATCGACATAGGGTCGTCAACTTCGGTTGATGCGAAGACTGTCGCAGCCGGCGGTTCGTACACCAGCTCTCGGGACTTGACCGGCAGCAGTACCATCTGGACTGAGAGGAGGAGGGCCGAGATGTCTACGGCGGACGCGCTTGAGGGTCGCTCGGAGGAATCGGCCGACAATGGCAGGACGGATGGCTCTATGCCCGGCTTCGAGCGAGCCATCGAGGGCCTACGAGAGAGCGGCGCGAGCGTCACGATCCGCGAGCTCGTCGAGCTCCTTTCGCGCCACGGCGCCGACGAGGCGCGCATCCTCGCAGACTATGAGCGGCTCTCGACGACGACGAGTGACCCAGCCGCGAGGTACCTCGTCGACTTCATACTCGCTGACGAGCGACGCCATCATCAGACTCTTGTCGACATGGCGACATCGATGGCCTGGGGAGACCTCGGCTCGGCGGGGATACCGGTCCCGACGTCCAGCTGGCACATCGACCAAGGACTGCTGGCCGCCACCCGACGCCTTCATGACTACGAAGATCATGACCGCAAGGAACTACAGCGCCTTCGCCACCAGCTCCGCCCGTTCGAAAAGACCACCCTGTGGGGCCTCCTCATCGATCTCATGATCCTCGACACCGAGAAGCATGCCAGGATCTTGAAGTTTCTCGAGGACCGCGCGCGCGACCGCTGACGGAAACCGTGGAGCAGCGCTCGAAGGCGACGCTCCGCACCTCGCGCAAGTGGGCGAGTTGGCTACTCGCCGTCCGGCACGAACGCGACCCCGTCGATCTCGATGACTGCACCGTCGAGGATCAGATCGGCAATGCCGATCGCAGTGCTCGCGGGCAAGGTGGAGCCGAAGACCTCCCCCCGCACATCGTTGTACGTCTCGTACTGGTCGAGCGAGGTTAGGTAGGCGGTGAGCTTGACCACGTGCTCGGACCCACCACCGGCCTCGGCGACCGATGCCAGGACATTGTCCAAGGCTGCTCTCGCCTGCGCACGCATGCCGCCGGGCACGAGCGAGCCGGAGCCGTCAGTGCCCATCTTGCCCGCGATGTACACCCACGTCCCAGCCCCTTTCACTCGCAGCGATCCACTGAAGCTCCGACCCGCAGGTCCGGCAGAGCGTTCGACCGTCATGAATGCGCTTCCCTTTCTCCTCGTGGCAACGGACCCTACGATCCGTTGGATCCGCTGCCGCGGTCTGCCAGCAATTCGAGTTTGTCTATCGCCGCGGCGAACGCGACACGTTCCGCGTCGAACGGCGCGCGCCCGAGACCTGCCCGCCAGTACTTCGGCAGTGCCGCCTCCAGACGCTGGTAGCCCTCCTCGACCTCCGGTGGGATGTCGTAGTCGTACCAGACGCGATAGTCCCCGTAACCGTTGTCGTAGTTCCAGTCCGGAGTGTGGTACAGACGCCCGGTGACCGGCGGCTGCGCAGCCGACTGGGCGCCGAGGAACAATGCGAGCGGCAGCATGTGCTCGCAGACGAGCGGGCGCATGAAGTAGACACCACCTCCGCCCCTGGTGAACGCTTGCGCCGTCGCGTCGAACCATGAAGCGCGGGTATGACCGGGCATGATCGCGTTCACCGCGACGCCCTCGTTGAACAGCTCTTGTGCGAGGTAGAACGTGGCGGTCGTCAATGCCGACTTCGTGGCCTGGTATGGCGTCTCCGTGGTCCATGGCCGCGCGCCAAAGAAGGCACCGCCGCTCGAGGTCATAAGCACACCGCTGCTCACGATGTTCATGATGCTGCCACTGCCCGCCTCACGCATGGGCGCGACGAAACGTCGGATCACCTTGATGGTGCCGAAGACGTTCACCTTGAACATCGCTTCCCAGTCGCTGTCCTTGGTGTCGAGGAGCTTGACGTGACCAAGAGGCGCGAACAGCGTCTCGGAGACGAGGCCGGCATTGTTCACCAGGATGTCGACGCGCCCGTAGCGTTCGATGGTCTCGGCGTAGAGCCGGTCGACTGCCGCATCGTCGGTGATGTCCGCCTCGAAGGACATCGACCGCTCCCCTGCGTCGAGGGTCTTGCGGTAGTCCTCCGAGCCGTTCCAGCTCTTGTCCGAGCTCACCACGGATGCCCCCGCTCGCAGCAGCCCGTCGACGACGGACCGGCCGATGCCTCGGGCGCTCCCGGTGACCACCGCCACGCGTCCCGCAAGCAACGGGCTGAACCGGTCGATCGCAGCGTCGACATGGGCGCGCTGCGTTCGGCGCAATTCATCAGCAACTTCGCTCACTGTGTCTCTCCTTGTTCAGTTCACTGGGGCGTCTGGGCGCGATCGGTGGCTCGGCGCGGGCAGGAGGGCGCGGTCAGAAGAAGATCGAGATGCCGCGGGGGAGAACCGTCGCATCCAGGTGGATCGTGCGGCGGCAGATCCTCCAACCGACGTCGACCCGGCGAACCCTGTCGTCTCGGCGGCCGACCCACCACGCCTCGTCCCGCAACTTGCGAGCCTGACGGACCATGAAACTGCTCTTCACCTGCACCTCGCCTTCGACCTCGTCCTCGATGAGGACGTTGGCGATCATGTGGCAGGTCATCGACACCGGGATCTCGACATGGGAGAAGCCCGTGTCGTCCTTCGCCACTCGAGTCATGAGAGTCGCCTTGTCGTCCTTGATGATCGGGTGCCCCGCAGGGGGGACCTTGCCCTGGACGTGTTCCGTGAGGGGCATGATGTACTCGATGTCGTCCGTGAGGAGGTCGAGCCACTCCTTGTAGCGGTGCTCGTCGAGGAGGTGGGCCTCCCGGTAGAGCAACTGCTCGATCGCCATCCGGTCTTCGATGCTCAACACCAGCGCTCCTCCTCCACGCGTCCACGGACCGAAGGGTCCATGAGCTCGAGCCATGCCCGATAGAACTCTCGCTGGTTCACCTCGGAAGGCTCCGCCCCGCAGTTGCCCGGCAGGTGCGGCAGCTGGTCCTCGTCGTAACCGAGGTGGATCTCATAGTTCATCGGATAGCGCCACGTCCGGGGCGCGCGTGACGCCTCGACGATGCGCTCGAAGTTCTCGACGTCGTCGGGTGCGATGACGCCCGCCATGTGCTGGCCCTGGTAGACGCGCTGGACGGCGAGCTCCTTGATGGAGTCGGGAGCCTCGCGCTCGACCATCGTCCACTGCCAGACCTCGTGGACGACCGGTCCACGCGGATGGAACAGGAGGAAGTGCTTCCCGATCATCGGGGACATGTAGCCCATGAGCCCAAGGTTGGGGAAGAGCAGGCCGTTCACGAAGCTGTCGGGGCGGGGCTCGTACTCCGACAGCGCCTTTGCCATGAGGTCGTGGCGCTCGCGGATCCACTCGAGCGCGGATTTCCCCAGCTGCCTTCCATGCTCAAGATCGCGCTCGTACAGCGACTCGGTGTGCATGCGAAGCGCGCCGAGCCCGAGAGGCGCACCCGAGCGGTACCCAGCGGTCACCTCGTACGTGCGTTCGTGCCAGGTGAGGGGGGACGTCGTCATAGGGGTGTGGATGCCTCGCGCAGTGAAGTCCTTCATCACGCGGATCCACGAACTGTGGGTGTGGACGAAGTGGTAGTTGTCGCCGATGAAGTTCTCCGCCATCAGCTTCCAGTTGGCGGGCGAGCGGTAGCGGTGCCAGCCGGGGAGGGCCTCCAGGCCGCCGATGGGCTCGGCGAGGACCAAGTGCTGGAGCCACCAGCGTACGTCTGCGCCGAGC
>JAJZMN010000211.1:0-5415 GCA_021850345.1 Actinomycetes bacterium
GGGCTCTACCCAGCTCGCCGACGCCGCATCGGCCGGCGGCACCGCCGTCGTGAAAGGGGGCCGGGCACGACGGAGGGGCCGTAGGTGCGAGAGGAGCTCCCCGACCGCCTGTTCGCTGAAGCCGGTGCCGACCTTCCCGGCGTACACGAGCCCGCCGGGCCCGGGGATGCCGACCAGGAGCGCGCCGAACCCGGCACGCGAGCCCTTGGGCGCGCTGAAGCCGCCGATCACCACGCTCTGGGTGCGCGACAGCTTCACCTTCACCCAGTCCGCACTGCGCTGCCCGGGACGGTAGGGACTGTCGGCCCGCTTGGCCACCACGCCCTCCAGGCCGGCGTCTTCTGCGGCCCTGAGCAGGTCGGCACCCGGACCGCCGTGCGACGGCGGAGCCGCCCAGTGCTCGCCGTTGAGCCCGAGGCTGTCGAGGAGCCGCCGGCGCTCGACGTAGGGCAGGGAGACGGTCGAGACGCCGTCGAGGTGAAGCAGGTCGAAGACCATGTAGGTGACCGGCACCGCGGCGGCGAGCCGGCGGGCACGCGAAGGGTCGTCCACGAGCATGCGGGGCTGGAGCGCCTCGAAGCTGGGCCTGCCGTGCGCGTCGAGCGCGATCACCTCGCCGTCGAGCACGACCTGGTGCGAGCCGAGCGACTCGCCGAGCTTGCGCAGCTCGGGATAGGCGGCGGTCCGGTCGTGCTCGCCGCGCGACGAGAGCCGGACGCTGCCGCCCTCCACATACGCGATCGTCCGCACGCCGTCCCACTTGAACTCGTACCGCCAGTCCGTGCCCCGCTCAGCTGGCAAGACACCTGCGACGGCGAGCATCGGCCTGAGGACTCCCGGTAGCGGCTCCCAGCCGTCCGGAGGCGGGTCCTCGCGGTGGATCATCCAGTCGTCGCCGGGCGTCTTGAAGAGCACGAAGCGCCCGTCCACCCGGGACCCGTGCAGGTGGAACTTCACCTCCCGATCGGTCCACTTGGTGGCCTCGTAGCTGCCCTTGTCCCAGATCGTGACCTCGCCGGCGCCGTACTCCCCCTTGGGGATCGTCCCCTCGAAGGAGCCGTACTCGAGCGGATGGTCCTCGACGTGCACCGCGAGGTGGTTCGTCGTCTTGTCGGCCGGGAGGCCCTTGGGCACGGCCCACGACACGTAGACCCCGTCACGCTCGAGGCGGAGGTCCCAGTGGAGCCGTCGGGCGTGGTGCTCTTGGATCACGAACGTCGGCGCACCTTTGCGGCGATGGCGCACGGCCGGGCCGGTGGGCGGCACCGGCTCGGGGGTGCGCGCGGGGTCGCGCTTCGCGCGGTAGGAGTCGAGCGGCGTCCGACCAGGCTATGCGAGGCGGGCGGCCGCGGCCGACGCCACATCGTCGGGCGCGGCGGCGCACACGCGTGCCGCCCGGGACAGAAGGTCCCGGAGGTAGTCGGCGAGCGAGAGCACGGCCGCCTTCGGGTCGCCGGCCACCAACGGGACCGGCTCGCTCCCCGCGTCGAGGCCGGAAACGGCGAGCACGGCACGCCGGAGCGACTGCATCGCCGAGATCAGCCCCTCCGTGCCGGCGTCATGGCGCTGCATGCACACGGACAGCGCGAGCGGGAGGGTCAGCGGAGATGCCGCCAGCACCTCGTCAGTCGCACCTGCGAGCACCGCCGCGACCTCCGCCACGACGAGGCTCTCGGGGGCCCCATCCTCCTCGGCCTCCGACGCGGCGGCACCTCCCGGAACCAGGGTGAGGTGGCACCGCTCGCTCGTTCGCACGTTCCCTCGCACACCCACAGCATCCCAACCGGGTGTGACGCGGTGGTGGATGGGGGCAGGCCGGAGAGGACGGGCGCCAGCCGGGCGGCCTCCCTTTTTCCCCAGGTGACCCGAGCCCCTGGTCAGGGGTATCGAATTCCTGGTTCAATTGTCGGATCGGACGAGGAAAGGGGCGGCATGGCCAGAGCCGTCTGGACCGGGTCGCTCAGCTTCGGCCTGGTGAACGTGCCCGTGGCGCTCTTCACCGCCACGGAGGAGAGGTCCATCCACTTCAACCAGTTCCAGGCCGGAACCTCCGACCGGATCCGCAACAAGCGTGTCAACGAACGCACCGGCGAAGAGGTCGCCTACCAGGACATCGCCAAGGGGTACGACCTTGGCGGCGGCGAGTACGTCCTGCTGAGCGCCGACGAGATCGCTTCGGTCGCCCCCGGGCGCTCCAAGACCATCGATGTCTCCGCCTTCGTGGATCTCGCGGAGATCGACCCCGTCTACTTCGACCGGACCTACTACCTCGCCCCTCCGGCCAAGGGTGGCGGCAAGGGCGCGGAACGTGCGTACGCGTTGCTCCGGGAGGCGATGCTGGCGTCCAACAAGGTCGCCCTGGCCACCTTCGTGCTGCGCGAGAAGCAGTACCTCGTGGCCATCCGGCCACGGGCCGACGCCCTCGTCGTCGAGACGCTGCTCTACGCGGACGAGGTGCGGAACCCCCTCGAGGAGATCGACACGCTCCCGGTCGAGGGTGAGTGGTCGCCCCAGGAGCTCGAGATGGCGACCATGCTCATCGACTCGATGACCACGGAGTGGGAGCCCGAGCGGTACCACGACACCTACCGGGAGCGGCTCGAGGAGCTGATCGAGCGCAAGCGTGCCGGTGCGGTGGTGGCCCTCGAGCCCCCCGCGCCCGAGGGCGCGCCCGTCGTCGACCTGCTCCAGGCGCTCGAGGCGAGCCTGCGCGCCACGCGGGGCGGCTCTGGTTCTTCGTCCCCGTCCGGCTCGTCGGAGTCGCCGGGCTCTCCTGACGCCTCGCGGTCACCCAGGCGTGCGTCCGCCGCGAAGAAGTCAGGGAAGGCCTCTTCGCGCGCGAAGAAGGCCCCGCCGAAGAAGGCGCCCGCCAAGCGTGCCACGGCCGCCTCGCGCCGCAAAGCTTCTTAGGGCAGGCCTCGTTCCTCGTACTGCGCGGTCGGGGCCGCCTGGCTGTCGAGGCCGCCGGGGTCGTCGCAACTGTCGGCGCCGGGGTCGTCGCAACTGTCGGCGCCGAGGTCGCGTCGCTCGTCCAGCCCGAGACCTCGAGCGGGTCACCCGCCCGCGGCTCAGCTGTCGAGATGGAGCGGCAGACCCAAGGAGGGGAAGAGCCGCTCGGGATCCAAGAACGCCAGGAAGAACGCCATCTCTGCGATCTTGCCGCCCGAGATCTCGAGCACCTGGAGCGCCCAGGGCATGTACCCGCCGTCCGGGTCGAGCCGGTACTGGCCGAACGCGGGGCAGCCGTTGGCGGAAGTGGCGACGAGGCGCGAACCCCGGCAATGACTGGGCTGGGGCTGCACCATCCACGCCGCGATGTTCCGCGCCCCTTGCAGCCACAGCTCGAAAGGCGGCATCGACTGGACTGCGTCGTCGTGGAGCAGGGTGACGAGCGCGTCGAGGTCGTATCGCTCGAACGCGTCGACATAGCGCGCGAGGAGCTCGGAGTCGACGTCGTCGAGCGGTCCTGACGACCGCGGTCCGGGGGCCGCGGCAAGCGTGGCTCTCGCCCGCTGGAGCGCGCTGTTGATGGCGGCCACGGTCGTGCCGAGCAGGTCCGCAACCTCGGCAGCCGACCAGCGCAACACCTCGCAGAGAATGAGCGCCGCGCGTTGTCGCGGGGGGAGGTACTGCAGCGCGGTGACAAAGGCCAGCCGGATCGACTCGCGGTAGGTCGCGAGCTCCGCAGGGTCCTCGAAGTCGCCCCCCACGCTGCCGTCGGCGATCGGCGTGACCCACGTCGCCTCGGGGAGCGGCTCCCGAAGCAGGGTCTCGTCCGGCGGGGACGAGGGTCCGAGCTCCATCGGCCGGGCGCGTCGCTGGACCTGCCTCCCCATGTCGATGCAGACGTTCGTGGCGATCCGGTAGAGCCACGACCGGACGCTCGACCGGCCCTCGAAATCCGTTGCGTGGCGCCACGCCCGGACGAGCGTCTCTTGCACCGCGTCCTCGGCCTCGAACCCCGAGCCGAGCATTCGGTAGCAGTAACCGGTGAGCTCCCGGCGGTAGGGCTCGAGGTCGACGTCGGCTTGCAGCGCGCTGATCGTCACCGGCGAGACACTACAGAGTGGCCCGTCGCGATGACGGCTGCGGAGAGCACCAACTCCCGTCCGATCCGCCGGTCCGCCTCGTGGGATGCCCGAAGTCATCGCGGCGGGGATCGATGAGCTGGACGGAACCGCACCGTCAGAGGTGCATGCTCGACAAGACCTTCTCGGCAGTGCTCGTCGAGAGCCCGTCGAAGGGCGGGTGGACCTACGTGGTCATGCCGGGGTGCGCCGACTTCTTCGAGACGCGCGGCCTCGTGAAAGTCCGAGGCACGATCGACGGCTGCCCCTTCAAGAGCGCCTTCATGGCGCTCGGCGATGGCAACCACATGCTCCCGGTGCGTGCCGACCTGCGCGCGGCAATCGGGAAGAGGGCCGGCGACACGGTCACGATCCGGTTGACCGAGCGGCTCAGCTGAACAGGGAAGGGGGCCGTCCCGCCGACTCGCGGCCGGGTGGGTCGTCCAGCAGCAGCTTCAAGACGAGGTCAGTGTCGGCGAGGTCTTCCACGAGCGCGTCGGCCTCGAGGGCGCGTACCGCGTCGAAGCCTTCCCGACCGGTACCCACGATCAGGCAGCGTACCCCTCCCGCCCTGGCACATTGCAGGTCGCGGACGGTGTCGCCGATCACCCAGACCTCGGCGGGGAGGTAGCACTCTCCGCGCCGCTCCCGCGCACGGTCGAGCGCGATCGGCACGAGGCCGTCCCGCTCGGGGTGGTCTGTCCCGTACGCGCCGACAACGGGATCGAGGTACCGATCGAGGCCGAACGCGCCGACCTTCACGAGCGCGTTGGGCGCGATGTTCCCGGTCAGAAGGGTTTGACGCACTCCCTCGATCCCCGAAAGCGCCTCGAGGAGCTCCGTGACGCCCGGATGGACGGTGCCCTCCTCTCGGATCCGTGAGGATTCGGCCGCGAGGATCCGCTCTGCCTCCTCGAGAGCGACTGGCAGCAGCACGTCCACGTCGGGTGGCGCGAGCCCTGCGAGCGTGAGGAGCTCGCGCATGATCTGCGGATCCGTCTTGCCTCCCATCGCGACCTGCGGCACCTCGTCGAGGCCGGCGGCCCGGCAGGCACCGAGCTCGAGCGCGAGGCGGCCCACAGGGCCGGTCGTGAGCAGCGTGCCGTCGATGTCCCAGAGGATCAGGCGAGAGGGCATCGACCCAGCCTCCCCGACGCGGGGCGGAACCGCAACGCGGACTTCCCGATGCGGGCGGCACGGCAGCACGCGGTCACCAGCGCACTCGATGACTTCCACCTCGCCGTCGATCACCGTGACGTCACGGGTCCCGCCGAGACCCAACCGAGCTCTCCGAGTCACGGCGAGGTTCCTTCCGGTCGGGCTCGACGGCGGCGTCGCGACGAGCACC
>JAJZMN010000211.1:5425-9670 GCA_021850345.1 Actinomycetes bacterium
CACCAGCGCACTCCTCCATGGGATCTCCTCACCGAACCGCTCGGCAACCTCCGGGCTGAGGAGGTCCCTGATCGCGAGGCTGGAAGGCCTATCGCCCTCAGGCAAGCCAGCGGCCATCGCGCATCAGGTCGCGATCGGCGAGCTCGTTCACCTCGCGCCATGCCTGGACGCGGCGCGCGACGATGCGGAACCAGGAGTACGGCGGCGTCTCGTCACCGGGATTCCATCCGGTGCGTGCCACATACCGGTCACGCTGAGAAGGCGTCAGCGCACCGTCTTCGATGACTTCCACCTCGCCGTCGATCACCGTGACGTCACGGGTCCCGCCGAGACCCAACCGAGCTCTCCGAGTCACGGCGAGGTTCCTTCCGGTCGGGCTCGACGGCGGCGTCGCGACGAGCACCGCCTCGCCATCCCAGTCGAAAGACAACGGGACCAGATACGGCGTCCCTCCGGGTGAGGCGCTCGCCACCCAGATGTCGGCGTCGTTGGCGAGCCGGTGCTCGGTGTCTCGACGCCGCTCTGCTCGGGTCCGGGGTTCGTCGCTCATCAGGGGTTCGTCGCTCATCAGGGGTTCTCTCCTGGTGTGGAAGATGTCATGAGCGCCGCTCGTGCCGTGGAGCGGTCGCTCCCGGACTGCCCGTCCCCGGGCTGCCCGCCCCCGGGCTCCCCGTCCCCGGGCTCGTTCCCGGTTGGGGCCTTGGCGGGCGGCCGCAAGGAGAAGAGCACCCCGTAGAGCACGGCGTTGGCAACTTGGAGCACCGCCGCCAGCTCGAACGGGGCTGCCAGGCTGACATCGTCGAAAAGGTAACCCGCCGTCGCCTGGCCGCCGGCCATGGTTGCTTGGGCGGGCAGGTTGGAGAGCGCGGCGACGCTTGCCCGCTCCTCGGGGTCCGCCATGTCCTGGGTGAACGACTGGCGCAACGGGAGGCCGATCCGCTGGACCATCATCCGGACGACGTAGACGGCCCCCGCCGTCCAGAACGTCGGCGCCAGCACCATGGGAACGAGGAGCGCGCCGCCGATCGCCCGCACGACAGTGATCGCGCGGACCGTGCCGAGGACGTTGGCGATTCGTGCGGCGGCCAGGGTCGACGCCAGGGAGGCGAGGTTGACCACGGCGAACACCAGGCCGACGGACCCCGGCGTCGCCCCGTAGCGGCGGTACAGCCAGTAGCTCACGAACGGCCCGAACAGCCCGATGGCCGCTCCGTTGGTCCCGTTCGTCACCCAGAACCGCCACAGCGCAGGCCACGAGCGGCTGGGCCAACGCAGCCTGGTTCGACGTGCTCCCGGCGGTTCGGCCGGTCGGGGAGGCTCGCGGAGCAGAAGGGCCAGCAGCCCGGCTACGACAGACAGCGCAGATGCGATCAGGAATGCCGGCCGGTACGCCGCGGTCGCCTCGGCGGGAGTCATACGGGTCGTGGTCTGAACGACCTGGGCGAGGAGCCCTCCGGCGAGCGCACCCACCGAAGACATGAAGGCGACCCTCCCGAAGGCGGCCGCGCGTCGCTCACCGCTCACGCTGTCGGCCACCAGCGCCGACTCGGCCGGCTGGTAGGGACCCACGTTGCCCGCGCCAGCACCTGCGCCCCGGCCGAACGACCCGAGCGCGGCTGCAGCGAACAGGAGAGCCGTGACCCGTACCTCGGCGTAGACAACCGCTGCCGCCGCTGCGACAAGGGGAAGCGCGACGAGGAAGGGCTTGCGGCCCAGTCGGTCGGCGACCAGCCCGATGAGCGCGCTCATCAGCGCGGATGCGACCGTCACACCGACGAAGAGGATGCCGATCTCGATGGCGGAGAACCCGATGGCCGCGAGGTAGAGGGCGGTCACGACCGACGCGATCGCCCGGGCGACGCTCATGGCGACGCGGGCAGCCAGGACCACACGGAGATTGCGATCCGCCCAGGCAGGGAGGATCGTCCGCCAGATCGCCGGCAGGGGTGACCGGCTCACCCTGCGGGGAGCGTCGTCGTCCGCACGATCGTCCCCTCGTGGAGATGGACGATCTTGGCACACTGACCGATGACCTCGGGGTCGTCGGAGGCGACGACGACCACGTTGCCGAGCGCCGCGTGCGCGAGGAGCAGCTCCAGCACCCGCTTTCGGTTGTCGGGATCGAGCTCGGCGGTCGGCTCGTCGGCCACGAGGACGGCCGGCTCACCGGCAAGAGCCCGTGCGACGCCCACACGCTGGCGCTGGCCGCCCGAAAGCTCGTCGACCGCACGGTCCTTCTGCTCGGCCAGCCCGACGGCGCCGAGCGCGGCATCGACCCGCGCGGCAGCGGCTTCGCGCTCGAGCCCGCGTGCCTGGAGCGGGAACGCGACGTTCTCTGCGGCGGTCAGCCCGCTGAGCAGCCCGTGGTTCTGAAGGATCAGCCCGACCGTCGGACGGGCCTCACCCATCGCCGCGTCGCCGTAGCGCACGTTGCCACGCGACGGCGGGAGGACTCCCGCGAGCACCGCACAGAGCACCGTCTTGCCGGCGCCCGACGGGCCGGCGATCCCCAGCGGCTCCCCGGGCTCAACGCGCAGGTCGACCCCGTCGATCACCCAACGCTGCGCAAATTGCACGCCGACGCCGAGCAGCTCGAGAGGAGCAGCCAGCGCCGAGAGGGTCACGACGACGCCTCGGGCGGGTGGAGCTCGACGTGGGTGGGGGTGACCACCACCGTCGCCCTGCTGTTGGGCGGCAGCACCGCGAGGGCGTCGGGCGGCAGCTGCACGGTCCCTGAGCCGTCGACGACGGCGTACTCCTCTCCGCGCTGCGCCTCCACGCCGACCCGACCGTCCCGGATCGTGACGGTCCTCGCAAAGTGCCCGGCGATCGCCGGATCGTGCGTCACAATGACGACCGTCGTACCGAAGTCGGCGTTCACCTTCTTCAAGAGCGCGATCACCCGCTCGGCGCCGGTCGATGTGAGCTGCGCCGTCGGCTCGTCCGCAAGGATCAGCCGAGCACCGGGGGCGACCCCTGCCGCGACGGCGACGGCTTGCTGGAGGGCCCTC
Source organism: Actinomycetes bacterium (assembly GCA_021850345.1). The sequence goes on from JAJZMN010000211.1 coordinate 8,437, forward strand.
GGCAGGCGGCTCAGGGGCACGTCGGCGAGCTCCCCGAGCCCGAGGTGGTCGAGGAGCTCATCGGGGCTCCACGGGGGAGGGCGGCCCTCGCGGACCGCCCCGTGCTGCGCGAACCAGACGTTCTCGAGCGCCGTCGCGAAGGGCAGGACGTTGGGCAAGGTTCCCTGCACGACGTAGCTGATCTCGAACGCGCGCAAGCGGCGGCGCTCTGCGCCCTTCAGCCGCCCGAGATCCGTGCCGTCCACCCTCACCACGCCGGCCGACGCGGCCATGAGCCCGGCCATGAGGCGCAGCACCGTCGTCTTGCCCATCCCCGACGGGCCCAGCAGCGCCACCATCTCGCCGGGTCCGACCTCGAGGTCGACGCTTCGGAGCCCGACGACGTCCGCGCCGGCCTGGCGGTAGAGATGGACGACGCCGACCATTTCGACCGCGACACCGCCGCGACCCGAGACATCCGGGCAGCCGGCAGGTCCCGTGAGCAGGGTCATCCCTGGCTCTCCCACATCTTGTCGACCGTCGCCCTTCCTGCGATGGCGGACGCCCCGAGCCAGGTCGCCAGGGCAAGCATGATGCCGATCGCCACCAGCGTCCCCACGAGCAGCATCACGGGGAGCGCGAAGGTGAGCGGGGGGCCCGCACCTTGGTGGGCGAACTCCGGCACCGTGCGCATGCCGACGGCCGCGGCGGCGATCCCTGCGCCTGCCCCCAACGCAGCGCCGGCGGCCACCGCCATGGTCTGCTCCGTCCAGAACAGCCGCCGGAGAGCCCGCCGGCCGAGCCCGAGTGCGTGCATCACTGCCAGCTCGCTCTGCTTGCGCCGGGCGCCGGACACGACGGCGAAGCTCGCCGCGCCGAGGAGCAGCACTGCAGCCGCGCCCGCGGCGAGCAGGAAGAAGAGGTAGGCGAGGCCCACTCCGCCTTTCTCGAATTGCGTCGCCCGCGCGGACGCCGTCGTACGAGAAAGGACGGTGAGACCTCGGCTGCGCAGCGCGGAGAGGACCGAGGGCGGCGCGGAAGCCGACAACCAGACTTGGGTGGTGTCGGTGGTGAACGGGGTCGCCACGAGCCGCTCGGCCGATGCCAGATCGACCATGGTGGCCTCCTCGCCGATGGACGGGAGCGATGCCACCTCCGCGACCGTGTGGCCGGGCACGGTTCCCCCGTCGAGGCCGACGAGGAGGGGTCCGCCGTGGCCGGATGCCGACGACGCGGTCGCAGGGGTGACCACCGC
>JAJZMN010000171.1 GCA_021850345.1 Actinomycetes bacterium
TCACCCAACGCCCCCTCTGCTCGCACTCGGCGCGAACACCGAGTTCTTCACGTCACAGTAGAAGTCGAAGCTCCAGTTCCCGCCCTCCCGGCCGATCCCCGACTCGCGCGAGCCCCCGAACGGGGCCCGAAGGTCACGCACGTAGAAGCAGTTGACCCACACCGTCCCAGCGACGACCCGCGACGCGACTCGCTCGGCACGGTCGTCATCGGAGGAGACGATCGTGGCGGCCAGGCCGAAGCGGGTCGAGTTCGCCATCGCGACGGCTTCGTCGTCGGTGTCGAAGGTCTGGATCGTGAGCACGGGCCCGAAGACCTCTTCGGTCAAGATCTCCGAGCCCTCCTTCGCGCCTGCGATGAGCGTCGGCAGGTAGTAGAGGCCGCCCAGCTCCCTGTTCGGTCCCCCTCCCGTGAGCACCTCCGCGCCGTCGGCGACCGCCCGGCGCACGAAGCCGTGGATCCGGTCGAAGTGCGCCCGGGTGATCTGCGGCCCGATGTCGGTGTCCGGGTCTCGCGGATCGCCCTGGCGCAACGAGGCCACGCGTGCCAACAGTCGCCCGGTGAACTCGTCGGCGATCCCGGCGTCGACCAGTAGGCGCGTTCCGGCGAGGCACACCTGACCCGCGTTGTCGTACTGGTCGACCGCGAGGTCTACCGCCAGGTCCATGTCTGCATCACTGAGGACGACGAAGGGAGACTTGCCGCCGAGCTCGAAGCTCACGGGCACGAGGTTCGCCGCGGCGCGCGCCGCGATGAGCCGCGCCGTCGGTGCCGAACCCGTGAAGCTGATGCGTGCAACCCGGGGATCCGAGACGAGGGCGTCACCTGCCTCCTCCCCGATGCCCTGCACGACATTAAACGCGCCGGGCGGCAATCCGGACTCCGCAGTGATGTCTGCGAAAAGCGACGCGGTCAAAGGCGACCACTCCGCCGGCTTGAGCACCACGGTGTCTCCTGCGGCGAGGGCCGGCGCGATCTTCCACGTGGCCAGCATCAGCGGGGCGTTCCACGGCGTGACAAGGACGGCGACACCCGCAGGGTCCCAGCTCACGTGGTTGCGGTGGCCGCGGGTCTCGAAGTCGTCGTGGTGAAGCTGAAGCAGCCAGTCGGCGAAGAAGCGGAAGTTGTGCGCGACCCTTGGCATGACGCCGCGCAGGTGAGAACGCAGGAGGGCGCCGTTGTCTTCGGTCTCCACCGCGGCGAGCGCCTCGATGCGCGACTCGACACCGTCGGCGATCCGGTGGAGCACGGCGGCGCGGTCGGCGGGCGGGGTGCTCCCCCACTCCTCAAACGCCGCCAGCGCGGCATCCACGGCCCGGCGCGCTTCCCTCTCCCTTCCACGCGCCACCTCGCCGAGCACATGCTCGTCGATCGGGCTCACGTCGTCGAAGCGGTCTGGCGACGGGACACGCTCGCCGCCGATGTAGTGGTCGAGGGAGACCTCGACGCCTGCAATTCGTGCCATGCGGTCTCTCCAGAGCTCTCCGGACCTCTTCTTGTGGACGCGAACGGGACGCGAACGGGACGCGAACGGGCTGCGAACGGGCTCGAACGGACGCTAACCCCTGCGCGGCGGCCGTATGCCGCGGAATTCCCAATCGCCCCCGAGCGCCGTCGAGACGACCTCCTCTGACGACGACGGTTGCGCCCCGACATCGGCGCGGATGGGGACAGGACCGGCAACGATCGTGTTGGTAAGCGTGCCAAGCCCCTCCACCGTCACCGACACCACGTCGCCGGGGACGACCGGGCGCGACCCTGCCGGGGTACCCGAGAGAATGACGTCGCCGGGGACGAGAGTGATCGTTCTGGCGAGGTCCGCGACGAGGTAGTGCATGTCCCAGACCATCTCGTCGGTGGACCCCACCTGAGCGGCGTGCCCGTTGACGGTCGTCTCGATCGACTTGTGACGGAAGTCCCAGCCGCGTACCAACCCGGGGCCGAGCGGGCAAAGCGTGTCCGAGCCCTTGACACGCAGCATCGACCCGGCATCGGTGTCACGGAAGTCGTGCAGCCCGAAGTCGTTGGCGACCGTGTAGCCGGCGATGTAGGCAGCGGCGTCCCTCGGCTCGACGTTGCGACAGGTCGCGCCGATGACGATCCCGATCTCCCCCTCGTAGTTGAGCCACTTGCAACCCTCGGGCCGCACGACGTCCCCCAGGTGCGCGTTCAGCGCGGAGATGGGCTTGTGGAAGTACGTCGGCGTCGAGCCGAGCGAGATCATGAACTCCTCGACCCGGCTGCGGTAATTGAGGTGGACGCAGATCACCTTGGTCGGCGTGCACGGCGGAAGGTGGACGGCCGAGTCGGCGGCCACGGACCGCCCGTCGGCGGCCACGAGGAAGTCACCCTCCATTCGCACCTCGGTCGTCACGCCGTCGAGAAGGATCCTGCGGGTGTGCACGACGGGCACGATACGGTACGCCCGTGGCCCGTCTCAACGGCTTCCTCTTCCCCCGTTCGGCGACCGGCACGTCGTCCCTCCTCCCGCCACCGCCTTGGCACTACTCGGGAGACCTGCTCACCATCGAGTACCGCACCGATCCCGCGTCGGTCGCCGAGCTCCTCCCCGACCCGCTCGAGCCGCCGCACGACGACGAGGATCCCGGCGCGGTCGCCTTCGTGGTCGCCGACTGGCAGTCGTGCTCGGACACCTTCGAGGAGGTGCTCGACCCCGTCCGGCTGCAGTACAAGGAGGCCTTCTTCGTCGTGCGGTGCCGCTACCGCGACCAGCTGTGGTCGCGATGCGTGTACATCTGGGTCGACAAGGACTTCGCGATGGTGCGCGGCCATCTCCAGGGCTACCCGAAGAAGCTCGGCTCGGTGCATCTCACCCGGCCCGTCACGGTGGGAAAGGCGGGGCCGAGGCTCGAGCCCGGCGGACGCTTCGGCGCGACGCTCGCCGCCTACGACCGGCGGCTGGTGAGCGCCCGCTTCACCATCACCGGGCCCTCCGAGGGCGCGGGGTTCGTCAACGCGCTGCCGATGCTGCACCACCGCTGGATGCCGCGCATCGAGTCCGACGGCACCGACGCGCTCGCCGACATCGTGACGATGCGGGGAGTCGACGTGGAGCTCGGCCCTGCCTACCGGGGCGACGCCGAGCTCTTGGTGCACGACTCCCCGGTCGAGGAGCTCCTCCGGATCGCCCCGGTCGAGATGATCGGGGGCTACTGGCGGAGCGTTGGCACGACCTTCGCGGGCGGCACCACGCTCGAATCCTGAGCGGGCTGCCCACCTCTGCGGCCCGCCCCCCTGAGCGCCCCGAGGCTCGATCCTCTACTCCGCTGCCTCCGCGAGCGCCTCTGAGAGCGTGGGGTGCACGAGCATGCTCTCGACGATGTCCTGGACCCGCAGGCCGGCGGTGACCGCGAGCGCAATGACCGAGATGAGCTCGGCAGCGTGCTGCCCCACGATCGAACCGCCGAGCACTACGCCGGTCGCCGGGTCGGAGATGATCTTCACGAATCCGCGGGCGTCGTCATTGATGAGTGCCTTGGCGGTCGCGGCGAACGGCACTTTCGTGACCCGGATCTTGCGGCCCTCTGCGAACGCGTCGGCCTCCGCGAGCCCCACGTCAGCGATCTCGGGTTCGGTGAAGATGGCGGACGCGGCCTTGTCGTAGTTGAGGTGGCGATGAGAGACCGTGTGCCCGACCACCACGTGCTCAGCGATCTTGCGGCCCTGCATCGTCGCCACAGACGACAAGGGCAGCTTCCCCGACAGATCGCCCGCCGCGTAGATGTGCGGCACGTTGGTCTGGCAGTGGTGGTTCACCGGCACGTAGCCGTGCTCGTCGACTTCCACGCCGGCGGTGTCGAGGCCCAGGCGGTCGGAGTTGGGCACCGAGCCGATGGCGAGCAGCGCGTGCGATCCTCGCGCGACACGCCCGTCGTCGCAGTGCACCGCGACGCCGTCCCCGGTGCGGTCGATCCCGACGGCCCGCGCGCCTTTCATGAGCTTCACGCCTCTGCGGAGGAAGTCCTCCTCGAGCACCGCCGCGACCTCGGGGTCCTTATTGGGCAAGACCTGCTGACGGCTGACGATGAGCGTGACCTCGGAACCGAGCGAGGAGAACATGTGCACGAACTCGACGCCGGTCACGCCCGAGCCGATCACGACCAGGTGGCGGGGCAGCTCCTTTGGCGGGTACGCCTCGCGGGTGGTGAGTATCCGGTCCCCGTCGATCGCCGCCCAGTCGGGGATCCGCGGTCTGCTCCCGGTCGACAGGAGGACTGCGTTCGCCTCGAGCTCAGCGGGCCCGTCGGCGGTCTCCGCGATCACGGTGTGCGGTCCGGCCATGCGACCCGCGCCGCGAAGGAGCCGCACGTCCTGGCTCGTGAGGATCGTCTCGGTGGCCTGACCGAGCCTCGCGGTGACCGAGCCGATGCGCTGTCGAAGGCGCTCGAGGTCGAGGCTCGGCCGGACGGGCGCGAGGCCCATCCCGTCGCTCCGGTCCAGGAACGACATCGCACCGCCCGTTGCGATCATCGCCTTGGAGGGGATGCAGTCCCACATGTCGGCCGCGCCGCCGATCACATCGCGCTCCACAAGGGTCACCTCGACTCCGAGGCGCGCCGCGTACGTCGCCGCCTGCGTGCCGGCGGGCCCGCCGCCCAGGATTACGAAGTGCATTCCATCAGGGTAGAGCCAGCTACTCCCGAGAGGGCGGCCGGCGCGATGCTGAACCAATGCGCAACCCGATGTTCGTCTTCGACGAGCGCACGACCGACCTCGTGCTCTCCTATTGCAGGGAGCGCCTGGCGCTCGACCCCGTGCCGCTCGACTACGGCGGGTACGCGACCGATTTCAGCGGGATGCTCGACGGCGTCATCGGACCGGCCGGCAACGACCCCGAGAAGATCCTCGACCTGTTTGCGGCTTCCCTGTCGACCGCTGTCGTTTCGATCGACAGTCCCCGGTTCCTCTCCTTCATTCCCGCCGCGCCGACCAAGGCCGCCCTGCTCTTCGACATGGTCGTCTCCTGCTCCTCTCTCAATGGGACGTCGTGGCTCCTTGCGGCCGGGGTCGTGGCCGCGGAGAACCAGGTGCTCAGCGTCCTCGCGGAGCTGGCGGGCCTGCCGCCCGAAGCAGGGGGCACGTTCGTGTCTGGTGGATCTGCGGCGAACCTCTCCGCGTTGCTCGTCGCACGTGACACCGCCTACGCCCCAAACGGCCCGATGGCCGGCGCACCGCCTGGCGCAAGACCCCGCGTCGCCGTCAGTGCGGAGGCGCACTCGTCGGTGATGAAGGCCATCCACATCCTCGGCGCCGACGCGCTCGTCGTCCCGACGCCCGACCACCGCCTGACCGGCTCCCGCCTCGCGCCGGCACTCGACGCCGCGCGCCACGACGGCGGTGGTCCGGTGGTCGCCGTCGTCGCGACCGGCGGCACCACCAATGCCGGGATCGTCGACGACCTGGCCGGCACCGGGGCGGTCGCCCACGACCGGGGCATCTGGTTCCACGTCGACGCTGCGTACGGCGGCGGCGCGCTCTTCTCGCCGGCCGCGAGAAGCCGCTTCGCCGGCATCGAGCAAGCCGACTCCCTCGCGATCGACCCGCACAAGTGGCTGTTCGCGCCCTACGACTGCGCCGCCCTCTTGTACCGCGCGCCCTCCCTCGCAAAGGCGGTGCACACTCAGGACGCCGCATACCTGGCGGTTTTCCACACCACACCGCGATCGCCTGGGCAGCCACCCGCTGGCGGGCGGGGCGGCGGGGACGAGCCGTGGAACCCGACGGACTACGCGTTTCAGCTGTCTCGGCGTTCGCGGGGGATGCCGCTGTGGTTCTCCCTCGCCGTCCACGGGACTGACGCGTACCGCCACGCGGTGGAGTCGGCGCTCGCGACCGCACAGGAAGCCGCCCGGCTCATCGAGGCGGCCCCGCACACCGAGCTCCTGCGCGAGCCGGAGTTGTCGATCGTCCTCTTCCGCCGCACGGGTTGGGCGAGGGAAGACTACGAGAGCTGGTCCGCCAAGCTTCTCGCAGATCAGATCGCCCTCTGCGTCCCGACCACGTGGGAGGAAGAGCCGGTGGCCCGGCTCGCACTGCTGCATCCCGAGACCACACTCGCGGTCATCCGACAGGTGCTCGACTCCATGGCCTGACTGGTGGCCTGACTGATGGCCTGACTGATGGCCTGATCGTTCCTTGACTGCCGGCCTGGCCGTTCCCTGACTGCCGGCTGAGTGGTGGCCTGAATGGTGGCCCGACCGCCCGGCGCCAAGGGGGCGCCTCGCTGTCCGAGAACCGGCCCGCCGGCCGGTCACCCGGGCTCAGCTCCCGGCGCTGTAGCGATAGACGTTCGTCGTGCGCGTCGTGAAGCCCATCCGGGCGTAGAGGCGATTCGCCGCCTCGCGGTCCGGACGTGAGGTGAGGTCGACCGTGCGGGCGCCTTCCGCGCCGGCTCGTTCGATCGCGGCCTTCACGAGCGCGGCGCCGATCCCGCTTCCCCGCGCGTCTTCGTCCACGACGACGTCCTCGATCCACGCCCGCACCCCGGTCGGGATGCGGAACACGACGAGGGTGAGCGACCCCACGATGCGCCTCGTTGCAGCGTCACGAGCGACGAGCAGCACCGTGGCGGGCGAGGCGACGATGGCCTCCAGCTCGGCTCGTCCGGGGGCGGGTGCACTGCGCGAGAGCTGGGGCACGAGCGCGCCAAACGCGGCAACGAGCTCCTCGTCGACGCGGGTCGCCTCCTCGATGGTCAGCGCGTCGGTTCCCGCCACAGCGGCTCCCGTACACGGTCGTAGAAGACGTCGCGGTGCTCGCCGCGGATCGCGGCGAAGACGTGCTCGCCCCACCGCTCGAAGCCGACGAGCGGCGAGGGGAGGTCCTCGGGGCCGAACCAGCCTACGTCCCGGCACTCGAGCGGGTGCGGCTCGAGGGTCCCGCCCACGGCCTTGCAGTGGAACACGAGCGAGTACAGCGGGATCCGGGTGAACCCGAGCCTGAGGCCGTCGAGCACCGCGATGAGGCGGACCGGCTCCACTTCGATGCCGGTCTCCTCGGAGACCTCCTTCACGACCACTTCGGCGGCCGAGTAGCCCACGTCGCACCAACCCGTCGGATAGAGCCACGCGCCCGAGTCGGCCCTCTGGATGAGGAGGAGCTCCCCCCGGTCGTTGCCGACGGCGGCGCCGACCGCGACCTTCGGGGTGACATAGCCGGGCACGCCTTCACCGACCTGGGAGAGCCACTCCTCGACGAGTCCCTCTGCGTCCTCGGGGGAACCCGGCTCCTCTGAAGCCGCCGCTCGGATGTCCGCGGCGACGCGCAGGATCTCCTCGAAGCGTTCTCGCTCGTAGAGGCTCTGGGAAAAGCCGAGGCCCGTGCGTGCGGTCGCCGCCAGGCTCTCGGCCCAGCGCAGCAGCGTGCGGATCGGCACCTCCTGCTCCACGGCCAGACGCTACCGCCCCCCGCGCCGCGACAACCGCCGCCGCAGCGGCAACAATGGTCCGCATGGCCGTCAACGCGGATTGCCGTCACTACGTCATGCAGAGCACGGCGGGTGGCGAGAAGGTCGAACGCTGCAAGCTCGGGGCGAACGACCCCCTCCCGTTCTCGTGCCCGGACGGTTGCGTCTTCTTCGAGCCGAGGCGGGTCTCTTCGGCAGGCTGGCAGATCCCGGGCGGCAGCGACCGGCGCTGACCTCGACCGCCGAGCGCCACGGTCGCCCAGCCCCGCCATCCACCGCCAAGCGCCGCCCACCACCGCCAAGCGCGCCCACCACCGCCCTTCGGGTCAAGCCCGAACTCAAGCCCGAGCCCGGACCAGAGCCCGAGCCCGGACCCGGCAGGCTCAGAGCCGCGCAGAGCGGGTGAGGAGACGGTTCAGGCTCCCTGAGCGAAACCCCTCGAGATCGAGCGACACGAAGTCGTACCCGGCCTCCTTCACGGCCGCGACGACCTCCGCGCGCCTCGACCACAGCAGTTGAAGCTCACCGTCGGCGACCTCCACCCGGGCGACGGCGCCGTGGTGGCGCACCCGGAACTCGCGGAGCCCCAGTGCCCGAAGTCCCGCCTCCGCCCTGTCGACCGCCCTGAGCACCGGCGTGGCGACCGGCGTGCCGTAGGGCAGACGCGAGGCGAGGCACGCGCCCGCGGGCCGGTCCCAGGTGCGCAGCCCGAGGCTCCTCGACAGCTCCCGGACATCCGCCTTGGAAAGGCCGGCTTCGACGAGGGGGAACCGCGCGCCGGCTGCGGCCGCCGCCTCCTGTCCCGGCCGGTAGTCGCCCAGATCGTCGGTGTTCACCCCGAGGACGACCGTCGCCGACTGCGCTGCGGCGATCGGGCCGAGGGCGATCATCAGCGCGTCCTTGCAGCGTGCACAACGGTCGGCGCCGTTCGCCACGTAGGCAGGGTCTTCCATCTCGGACGTCTCGACCGTGCGCCACCGGAGCCCCCACTCGACGGCGAGCGCGCGGCAGTGCGCCTCCTCCCCGGCCGCGAGCGACGGAGAGACCGCCGTCACGCAGAGCGCACCTCGTGGTCCCAGGACCCGGTGCGCCACGCTCCCGAGGAACGCCGAGTCTGCGCCGCCGCTGAACGCGACCACGACGTTTCCGATGTCCCCCAGGATGGACTCGAGCCTGGCAAGCCCCTCTTGCGCCGTCACTGTCGCGCGCCGTCGCGCGCCATCGAGCGCCGTCGCGCGGCCGCCTTCCCGAAGAGTCACGACTCGAGAAGCCGGGAAGAGGACTCGAGCACGGACTCGAGGTCCGCCACCATGCCCGTGTAGAACGGCCCGAAGTCCGCGTAGAGCGCCGACGCCCTGTCGAAGCGCATCTCGTAGACGCACTCTTTGAGGTCGTCGGGATGCACGGCGAAGAGCGTGACCCCCCACTCGAAGTCGTCGAGGCCGGCGGATCCGGTGATGAGTTGGAGCACGCGGCCGTGGAAGGTACGGCCGACGCGGCCGTGGCCCACCATGAGCGCGAGGCGCTCGTCGTAGTCGAGCATGTACCAGTTGTGCGCGTCGCCCCGCCGCTTCGACATGGGGTAGAAGCAGAACGCCGGCTTCCCGGCAGGAGGAAGCTGCGGGTAGAGCCGCGACTGCTTCAGCTCGTCGGGTAGCCCGGCAGCGTACTCGGAGACCTCGGTCAGTGAGACGTACGACGTCACCGCCTCGAGGCCGGCGCCGGTCACTGCGGTCTGGAACCGCCGGAGGCGCCACAGGTCCGGCCCGAGAACCATCAAGGCGATGTCCGCTTTGTGGCCGAGGATCGAGGCTGCGACGACCTGGTCCCCCGCCTTGCGCGCCGCCTCTTCGGCGTCGAGCACGGCCGCCACGTCGATCGGCCGGCCGGCTCGGCAGAAGAGGTGCAGCACACCGAGACCCGTGGTCGGCGTGAGGGAGAGGTCGTCAGCGCGCACGTCCTTCGTGATCGGCGCTTCTCCCTGTGGGTCGTCTGGCATCTGGGCCAGTGTAGGAACTCCCCGCGCACGGCACGATGGCACCCCGGAGGGAGGCCCCCTGGGCTCCGGAGGCTGCCCCGGGAGCGTGCCCCGGGAGCGTGCCCCGGGAGCGTGCCCCGGGAGCGTGCCCCGGGAGCGTGCCCCGAGAGGGTGCCCTGTGCCCCGGGAGTGTTCCCCCCGGGGGTTCCCCGCCCTGGGCGCGCGACGAGGGCACCCCGGAGGGTGCCCTCGTCGCTGTAC
>JAJZMN010000081.1 GCA_021850345.1 Actinomycetes bacterium
GATGGCGAGATCCGGCCGCATCGGACGTCCTTGCATCGCGCGCCAGGTCATCGCGGGCGTGAACGGCATGTCGGCGTGACGGAGCCCGAGCGCGTCGAGCACGGCGTTCACCACCGCTGCGGGCGATCCGACGGTGGCGGACTCGCCGACGCCCTTCACCCCGATGGGGTGGTGCGGCGACGGCGTGACCGTCATGCCCAGCTCCCAGCTCGGGCACTCCATCGACGTCGGCAGGAGGTAGTCCATGAACGACCCGCCGAGGTTGTTGCCATCCGAGTCGAACGCGATCACCTCCATGAGGGCCATGCCCACCCCGTCGGCAAGCCCCCCGTGGACCTGCCCTTCGACGATCATCGGATTGATGCGAGGCCCGCAGTCGTCGACAGCGATGAACCGGCGCACCTTGACCGCACCGGTCTGTGGGTCGACGTCGACCACGCAGATGTACGCGCCGAAGGGGTACGTGAGATTCGGGGGGTCGTAGACAACGGAGGCATCGAGGTGACCCTCCACCCCTTCGGGTAGCTCCAGCGCGCTGTGCGCGGCCATCGCGAGCTCCGCCATGGTCTTGGCGCTCTCGGGGTCCCCCCGCACGTACCACCGGCCATGCTCCCACTCGAGGTCCTCGACCGAGCATTCGAGCGCGGCGGCGGCGACGATGCGCGCCTTCTCCTTCACGCGCTGAGCCGCGACGGCCGCCGCGGCGCCGGACACCGGCGTCGAGCGCGAGCCGTAGGTCCCGAGCCCGAATGGCGTGTTGTCGGTGTCGCCATGCAGGACCTCGATGTCTTCGGGTGGGATGCCGATCACATGGGAGACGATCTGGGCGAAGGTCGTCTCGTGGCCCTGGCCCTGGGTCTGGACGCTGAGCCGCAGCTGCGCCTTGCCCGTCGGATGCAGCCGCAGCTCGCACCCGTCGGCCATGCCGAGGCCCAAGATGTCCATGTGCTTTCGGGGTCCCGCGCCGACGGCCTCGGTGAAAAATGACAGCCCGATGCCCATGAGCGGTGCCGACGGGTCCGCACCCGGCCGGGCGGCCGCCGCACGGCGCTCGGCTTGCTCCTTGCGCAGCTCGTCGTAGCCGGCGATCCGCATCGCCTCGGCGAGCGCGCGCGGATAGTCGCCCGAGTCGTAGACCCACCCGGTCGGCGACGTGTAGGGGAACTGCTCGGGCCGCAGCAGGTTCTTCATCCGCAGCTCGGCAGGGTCCATCTTCAGCTCGAACGCGAGGCAGTCGACCATGCGCTCGACGAGGTAGACCGCCTCGGTGATCCGGAAGGAGCACGCGTAGGCGACACCGCCGAGCGCCTTGTTCGTGTAGACAGCGGTGACCTTGCAGTGCGCGGCGGGATAGTCGTAGGACCCCGTGAAGACGTGGAAGAACCCCGCGGGGAACTTCGTGGGCTGTGCGACGCCGTTGAACGCTCCGTGGTCAGCGAGCACGTTGACCCGCAATGCCAGGATCTTGCCGTCCTTGGTGGCGGCGATCTCACCGTGCATGTGATAGTCGCGGGCGAACGACGTGGACATGAGGTTCTCGGAGCGGTCCTCCATCCACTTCACCGGGGCGCCGGTGACGATCGAGCCCACGATGGAGAGCACGTAGCCGGGGTAGATGCCGACCTTGTTCCCGAAGCCGCCGCCGATGTCGGGGGAGATGATCTGGATCTTGTGCTCGGGAAGCCCTGCGACCAGCGCGTAGACGGTACGGTGGGCGTGCGGTGCCTGGGTGGTGGTCCACACGGTCAGCTTCCCGGTGACCTTGTCCATGTACGCGACCGACCCGCAGGTCTCCATGGGAGCCGGGTGGACGCGCGGGTAGATCATGTCCTCGGCCACTACGACATCCGCGCGGGCGAACGCCGCCTCGCACGCCTCGGCGTCACCCGCCTCCCAGTCGTAGATGTGGTTGTCCGTCCGGCCGTCGAGGTCGTCGCGGATGACGGGGGCATCTGGGTCCAGCGCGTGTCGGGCGTCGACGACAGCAGGGAGCGGCTCGTACTCGACGTCGACGAGCTCCAGCGCGTCCCGAGCCGTGTACTCGTCGTCCGCGATGACGAATGCCACTTCCTGGCCCTGGAACCGGACCTTGTCGGTGGCGAGCACCGCCGTCACGTCGCCCGAAAGGGTCGGCATCCACGCGAGGTTCAGCCCCTCGAGCGTCTTGCCGGTGATGACCGCCTTGACGCCGGGATGCGCGTCGGCGGCCGTCGTGTCGACCGAGAGGATGCGGGCGTGCGCGTAGGGGCTCCGCAAGATGGCGCCGTGCAGCATCCCGGGGAGCACCACGTCATCGACGTAGCGTCCATGGCCGCGCAGGAAGCGCGCGTCCTCCTTGCGCAGCATCCGCCCGAACCCCAAGGGGTTCCCCGCGGGGCTGCGGAGGTCGTCGGAGTCGGCGGGACGTTCGGTGGTGGTCATAGCGACGCCTCCTTCGCGACCTCGGCCGCCGGGTGACCGGCTGCCCAACGGATGGCTCGCACGATGTTCTCGTAGCCGGTGCATCGGCAGAGGTTGCCCGAGATGGCCTCACGGATGGTGGCCTCGTCGGGATCCGGGTCCCGGTCGAGCAGCGCCCGTGCGGTGAGCATCATCCCCGGCGTGCAGAAGCCGCATTGCAGGCCATGCTCTTGCATGAAGCCTTCCTGCACGGGGTCGAGCCCATCAGACGTCGCGAGGCCCTCGACGGTCGTCACAGCGTGGCCGTCGGCCATGACGGCGAGCACGGTGCAGCTCTTGACCGGCACGCCGTCGAGCAGGACGGTGCAAGCGCCGCAGTTCGACGTGTCGCAGCCCCAGTGCGTCCCCGTCAGTCCCAGCGTCTGGCGCAGGTAGTGCACGAGGAGCAGCCTTGGCTCGACGTCGCCGCTCGCCTCGTCGCCGTTGACCCGCACGGAGATGCGCATCAGACCTCCTCCCCTCTGGCTCGTCCCGCAGATCTCCTGAGCGCTCTGCCCACCAGCACGCCCACGAGGTGCCGCTTGTAGTCGACCGGCCCTCGTTGGTCGGCCTGTGGCTGGCAGCGCTGCGCGCACAACGCCGCCGCCTCGGCGATCGCCTCGTCGGAGAGCGGGCGCCCGCGCAACAGATCCTCGGCCTCCTCGCACGTGTAGTGCTCGGCACCGACCGCTGCGAGCCCGAGGCCGACGTCGCGTACCGCGCCTGCGTCGTCGAGCTGCACGAAGGCGCCGGCCGCCGCGATGGCCCAGTCCCCGGCACGCCGTTCGACCTTCTCGTACGCCGAGCCGAGATGCGTGCGGATCGGCACCCGCACCTCGACCAGTATCTCGCCCTCGCCAACCACCGTTTCGTAGGGTCCCGTGTGGAACTCGCGCAGTGCCACGGTCCGCGAGCCCGACGCGGAGCGGACGACCGCGGTGCCGCGCAGCGCGGCGAACACCGCGGAGAGGTCCTCGGCGGGGTCCGCCTGGCAGAGAGAGCCACCGACGGTGCCACGGTTGCGCACGATCGGATCGGCGATGACGCGTTCGGCCTCGGCGAAGATCCGGTAGTGCTCGGCGAGCACCGCGGAGCCGAGCACGCCGGCGTGGCGCGTCATGGCCCCGATCGCGATCTCGTCGCCGTCCACCCGGATGTAGTCGAGGTCGCTCAGCCCGTTGATGTCGACGAGCGCATCGGGTCGCGCGAGCCGAAGCTTCATCATCGGCAGGAGGCTGTGCCCCCCCGCCACGAGCCGGGCACCTGCGCCGTGGCGACCGAGGAGCTCGATCGCCTCGTCGACGGTGCTCGCCCGTGCGTATTCGAACGGTGCCGGGACTTGCATGCCCACCTCCTCCCGTCGGCCCCCCGCCGGCGGTGCGCCAAGATCATTCTCGAAGGAGAGCGCCTCGTCAATGCATGGGGCGCACAAGGGGTGCGGCAGCGCTCACCGGCAGGTGGCACACCTGCCGTACACGTCGAAGCTGGTGTGGTCGACGACGAAACCGTGGCTGCGCTCCACCCGGCCGAGGAAGGGCGCCACTGCGGTCTCCGGAAGGTCGGTGGTACGACCACAGTGGGTGCACACGAGGTGGTGGTGGTGGCCGTCGGTCTTGCAGATCAGGTAGCCGGTCTGGCCCCCGGCGAGGGACACCCGCTGGACGATCCCCGCCTCGACCAAGGCATGGAGCGTGCGGAAGACGGTCGCCCGGCCGACGTCGGGGTCCGACTCGGCCACCGCGTCACAGACCTCCCGGGCACCGAGCGGGCGCGTGGCGCGCTCCAAGACGTTCGCGACCGCGTCGCGCTGACGCGTGATGCGCTGGCCGGCCGCCAGCATCCGGTCCCGGACTGCTGCGCTCGCCATAGCCGGATTGTAGCGATACCGAGACTTCTGTGATTTCCGAGACGGAGCCATATATTGATACTCTGTCTCAGTTTTCGGCTCCCTCGGGACGCTGCAGGGGATGGAGCAAGAGCGGGCACCCCGCGACGACGAATGTCGAGGTGAGAGTGACGAGCGCGACGAGCGGCGGCAGAGACCAGCCCGGTGCCGGTGACACGGACACCGAGGGGGGGAGCGACCGCGCGCGGCCGCCACGGGGCCTCGCGCGCGGGGTGGTTCCCATTTGGGGACTGATCAGCCAGAGCATCGCCGGCATGGCGCCCGCCACAGACGTGGTGGCCTTCATGACGGCAGGGGCAGCATTCGCCCTCGTGGCCCTGCCACTCGCCTACTTCGCGGCCTTCGTCCTCATGTTCATCGAGGTGAACACCATCTATCACCTCTCCAAGCACCGGGCCACCGCCGGCGGGTACTACAGCTACGTCTCGGCAGGACTGGGCGCCCGCCCCGCCATCGTGAGTGCCGTGATGGTCCTCTTCTACCAGACCATGAGCGTCGCAGGCGTAACCGTCTACATCGGTGGCGTCTTCCTCCCGGCTCTCGCTCGCTCCTATCTCGGCCTCTCCGTGCCCTCATGGCTCTGGGTGGTGCTCATCGCGGTGTTCATCGGCGTGCCATGGCTCCTCGGGGTGCTCGGCATCCGTCCCACTGTCCGGGTGCTCGTGTTCACGAGCGGTATCGAGATCATCTTCCTCTTGGTGGCGAGCATGTTGGTGATCGCCTTCGCCGCCCCGCTGCATGCGCCGCTGCGCCCATTCGACCTGGGAGCCGTGGGGCTGAAGGGCGTTGCCGTCGGAATGATCTTCTCGGTCACCAGTTTCATCGGCGTCGGCAGCCACGCGCCGCTCGCCGAGGAGGCGCGCGGGCTCGCTGGAAGCGACGGAAGGGTCGTCGGGAAGGCTGCCATCTTCTCGCTCGTGCTGGTGGGCCTGACCCTCACGGTCTCCGCCTACGCGCTCACCGTCGGGTGGGGCGTGGACAAGATGGCATCGTTCGCCACCGCCACAGCACCAGGGGTGGAGGTCTTCCTGCGATATCTGGGGCCGCTCGGGGCGGTGGCACTCGTGGTGTTCGCCGCGAACAGCGCGCTCATGGACGACGTCGCGCTGGTCACCAGCTCGGCCCGAGTGCTCTACGCGATCGGCCGGGACAACCTCGTGCACGGGGGAATGGGAGCCATCAACGGGCGGGGCGCTCCCGGACGAGCGGTGACCGCCGTTGCGGCGGTGGCGGTGGCGGAGGCGCTCGGCTTCGGACTCTGGCTCGGACCCACCAGTGCCTTCGACGTGATCACGACCGGAGTGCTCTTCGGTCTCGTGACCACTCACAGCCTCATGAACATCTCCTTGATGAGGCTCTCCTCCGGTGAGCGACGGACTGTGCAGGTGTTCTTCCACGTGGTGCTTCCCATCGTGGCCATGGGCCTGTTCTGGCTCGTGCTCTACGAGTCGGTGGTGCCCCTCTCCTTCCCCCTGGCCTGGGCCGCAGTCGCGTGGGCGGCCGTCTTGGTGGCGTCGATCGCCTGGGCCCGGCGCGCCACGGCGCACACCGACATGGACGGGGCTGCGGGGCGGGACCTCGGCAACGACAGTGCCCTGCCGTCACCGGCGCTCGAACCGGCACCCGCGGGCGACGAGCCCAGGGGCGAGCTCACACGTTGAAGCGGAACTCCACGACGTCGCCGTCGGCCATGACGTAGTCCTTGCCCTCGATGCGCGCCTTGCCTGCCGAGCGGGCCGCGGGGAGCGAGCCCGCCGCCACCAGGTCGTCGAAGCTGACGATCTCCGCCTTCACGAAGCCGCGCTGGAAGTCGGTGTGGATCGTGCCCGCCGCCTCGGGCGCGGTCGCGCCGATCGGGATCGTCCATGCCCTGGCTTCCTTCGGCCCGGCAGTGAGGAACGTGTGGAGCCCGAGCGTGCGGAACCCGACGTGGACGAGCGCCTCGAGCCCCGACTCCTCCTGCCCGTAGCCTGCGAGGAGCTCGGCAGCATCGGCGCGGTCCATGCCTGCGACCTCCGCCTCGATCTGTGCGCAGAGAACCACGGACGGTGCCGGCGACACGACCTCGGCGAGCCGGCGCCGCCGCTCGTCGTCACCGAGCTGGTCCTCGGCGATGTTGAACACGTAGATGAAGGGCTTTGCCGTGAGGAGGTGAAGGTCGGCGAGCGGCGCGGGATCGATGTCACCAGCGGCCGCAGCCGTGGAGATCGGCGTGCCGGCGTCGAGCACGGCGCGCGCCTGCTCGGTCGCATGGAGCTGCGGGGCAAGCGCCGGACGCATGCGCGCCTCGCGGGTGAGCTTGCCGAGCCGGTTGTCGACCGTCTGGAGATCGGCGAGCACGAGCTCGGTGTTCACCGTGGCGATGTCGGCCTGCGGGTCCACCTTGCCCTCGACGTGCACCACGTCGTCGTCCTCGAAGGCGCGCACCACCTGGCAGATGGCGTCCGTCTCCCGTATGGCGGCGAGGAAGCGGTTCCCGAGCCCCTCGCCTTCGGAGGCGCCGCGAACCAGCCCGGCGATGTCGACGAAGGTCACGGTCGCCGGCACGATCCGCTCGCTCTGGTAGAGCGCGGCGAGGCGCTCGAGGCGCGGGTCGGGGACCCCGACCACGCCGACGTTCGCGTCGATCGTGGCGAACGGGTAGTTGGCTGCCAGTACCTCGTTGTCGGTGAGGGCGTTGAAGAGGGTCGACTTGCCGACGTTCGGCAGTCCGACGATGCCGATGGAGAGCGCCACTACAAGAGCCCCGCGTCCCGAGCGAGCTCGACGAGGTCCTTCTGCGGACGGGCACCCAGATGGCTGACGACTTCGGCCGCGCACACCGATCCCAGCCGTGCGCAGGCGGCGGGGTCGAGCCCGTGGGTGAGGCCGTAGAGGAAACCTGCCGCGTACAGATCACCGGCGCCGGTGGTATCGACGACCTCGTCGACAGGCATAGCGTCGATCTCGGTGTGACCGGTGCCAGTGAGCACGATCGAGCCAGCCGGGCCCCGAGTCGCCGCCACGAGGATGCCGAGGTCCTCGGCCGAGGTCAGCGCCTCGCGCAGCCTCGCCACGTCGAAGAGGCGGCACATCTCCTCCTCGTTGCCGAACAAGACGTCGACGTCGGCGGCCACGAGGTCGAGGAACTCCCGGCGGTGCCGCTCGACGCAGAAGGGGTCCGAGAGGGAGAACGCGACGGCGCCGTCGTGGTCGTGGGCCACTTCGATGGCTCGGCGCATGGCCTGCTTGGCGGGATCCATGTCCCACAGATAGCCCTCGAGGTAGAGGACCCGCCCGCGCTCGACGAGGTCGAGCGGCACGTCGGCCGGCGTGATGGTCGTCGCCGCGCCGAGGTGGGTCGCCATCGTCCGATCGGCATCAGCGGTGACGAGGACGAGGCACCGTCCCGTGCCGAGCACCTCACCGGCGTCTCCGGGGTCGTGGACCGCCGCCCGGAACTCGACGCCCGCCGCGCGGATGTCGTGGGCGAACACCTCGCCGAAGGGGTCCGCGGCGATCTTTCCCACGAACGCCGCCGCACCACCGAGCGCCGCCACTCCGGCCACCGTGTTCGCCGCCGAGCCGCCCGACACCTCGACGGTGGGGCCCATCTCGGCGTAGATGCCTTCTGCGACCGCGAGGTCGACGAGCATCATCGTCCCTCGCTCGAGGCCCAGGCGATCGATGGTCTCGTCGTCGACCGTCGACACGACGTCGACGAGCGAGGAGCCCATGCCGACGACGTCGAGCGGGTGCGGGGATGCTTCTTCGGGCTGTCCTGACTGGACGGGTACGTTCACCGTGCGCAGGGTAGCGTCGTTTCCCATGCATGCAGTTCCCGATTCGACCGCGACGTCGCCTTCTCCCGCCGAATCGCACCGCCTGCCCCGGACAGTCGAACCCGTCACCTACCGCCTCGAGCTCGTGCCCGATCTCCCCGCGGCGACGTTCACGGGCAGCGTCGAGATCGACGTACGTGTGCACGAGCAGACCGACCAGGTGGTGCTGAACGCCGCGGAGCTCGAGATCACGGGAGCGACCGTCGTCCCGCCCGCGGGGGACCCCGTGACGCCCTCGGTATCGCTCGATCCTGCCGCCGAGCGGGTCGTCCTGCGGCTCCCCGCGCCCCTGGCCAAAGGGGACGCCACCGTCAGGCTGACGTTCTCAGGGGTCCTGAACGACAAGCTGCGCGGCTTCTACCGCTCGACCTTCACCGACGAGGAAGGCCGCCGCCACATGATCGCCACCACGCAGATGGAGGCGACCGACGCCCGCCGCGCCTTCCCTTGCTGGGACGAGCCCGATCGGAAGGCCACTTTCGAGATCACGCTCGTGGTCGACGAGGATCTTCCCGCCTACTCGAACTCTCCGATCGCCTCGGAGGAGGTGGTCACGCGCACAGGGCGCCGCAAGCGCAGGGTCCAGTTCGCTCCCACCATCAAGATGTCCACGTACCTCGTAGCCTTCGTCGTCGGCCCGCTCGAGGCGACCGATCCCCTGGAAGTCGACGGCGTTCCCGTGCGCGTGGTGCACCCGTCGGGCAAGGCCCACCTCACGGGCTTCGCCCTCGACGTGGCACGTCACGCGCTCGAGTTCTTCAGCGACTACTTCGCCATCCCCTACCCGGGGCACAAGCTCGACCTCGTGGCCATCCCGGACTTCGCCTACGGCGCCATGGAGAACCTCGGCTGCGTCACGTTCCGCGAGACGGCGCTTCTCGTCGACCCTGCGGCGGCGGCGCGTGTGGAGCTCGAGCGCATTGCGGACGTGGTGCACCACGAGATCGCCCACATGTGGTTCGGCGACCTCGTCACCATGGGCTGGTGGGAGGGGATCTGGCTGAACGAGGCGTTCGCCACGTTCATGGAGACGCTGGCCACCGACGACTACCGGCCCACATGGCAGCGGTGGACGACCTTCGGCACCGAGCGCGACGCGGCACTGTCGGTCGACGGGCTGCACGCGACGCGTCCCATCGAGTACGCGGTCCGCTCCCCTGAAGAGGCCGACGGGATGTTCGATACGCTGACCTACGAGAAGGGCGGCAGCGTCCTGCGGATGATCGAGCAGTACCTCGGCCCCGACACCTTCCGCGACGGAGTGCGCCAGTACCTGACGACCCACGCGTATGGAAACACCGTCACGACCGACCTGTGGAACGCGCTCGAAGACGTGAGCGGCGAGCCCGTCCGGGCGATGGCCGAAACCTGGATCCTCCAGGGCGGGCACCCGCTCGTCACCGTCGGCGAGCACTCGCTC